>CAVJNL010000143.1:0-3246 GCA_963650985.1 Clostridium sp. CAG:413 | reverse complement strand
CGGCGTTGACGCCGTAGTAAATGCCGCCCGCGTCCTGAATTTCCTGCGATTTGAAGGGCATAAGGACCGCGGTACACTCCGTGGTCAGGGTGCGGGTGGCTTCAATGCGCTTTACGCCGAGAGGCAGTACCGTGTTCAGCGCGTCCTCCTGCTGGTAGCGCAGGATGCTGAACTGACAGCCTCGCGCCCGCCCGATGGCTTGCAACGCCTCGGTGTCCTGGTCAAGCTGTTCGAGGTTATCTGCCAAGTGCGTCAGCGTGACGAGCGCCAGCATCATGCGCTGGTCGCGGCTCATGAGGTCGTCCATAAACTCTTTGGTCTCGCTCCGCATCTGCTCCAGATTGCAGGGAATATTGGCAGTGAAATTGCTGCTCCGGTTCTGCCGCTGCTGCCAGCGGGTGATGTCCGACCCCACCGACATGATCCGCTTGCGGATGTCGCTCACCGCCTCGTCCATCGCCACGGGGATAATGTCGATGGAGAGCATCATATTCCGGGGATAGTCCGTCAATTCGGTGATCATGCTGTCAGAGATAAAGCTGGCGTAGTCCCGCAGGAACAGGGTGCGGCCCACATGACTGCCCAGCTCGTAGTGGTCCTTCTGAAAGGAGATGCAGTCCGGGGCGATGCTGTCCCGGAAGTCGTGTCCCTTCCGCATGGCGTCCTCCAGGTCAAAGCGGAAAAACTGCTCCTCACTGGGGCGGTAAAAGTCGTGCAGGAGCCGCAGACGGTCATTGACCGTAATCTCACGGACGCTGGATGCCATGCGGGACAGGCCGGTGGTGAGGTCGGTGCTGACGCGGGAGAAGAACGCGCGGGCTTCCTCGATATTTTTCTTCTCCACAGAGATGGTGATGTATTTCTCCTGAATGAGATTGTTGCTCTCCGCCGCCTTTTCCAACAGCAGGTCGTTGTATTCGCCGCGGTACTGGTCCTGCCCGTCGCCCTTCATGGGCATGAGCAGCGTCCGGCCAAAATCCTTTTGATTCAGCCGGCGGTTGCACAGCGTGATCTTCGCCGTAGCCCCGATGGGGAGTGAGTTCAGGAAGGCGCAGTAGGTCATAAAAAGTTCCCGCTGCTGTTCCGGGGCTGCCACGGCGTAATTGACATCAAAAAAGCGCCAAGTCCTGGAAAACTTGCCGCTCACCTGAAACACGCCGTCTTTGTAAATGCGCTTGATGGGGATAGATCTCTGGACGCTGCGGGGAACGGAAAACGTGTCCCGCTCCGCACTGCGCCGGTGCTTAAAAAGTCTCAATGTTTTCTCACCTCGCGTTTCATCGCTTTCTCATAGTAGTTTTCCGCTTTCCAGACGCGCTTGCCTGCCAGAATGACCTCCGATCTCAGCCACGCCCACAGGAATTTCTCCAGCGTCAGACCGTTGTAGCGGAAGAACCCGGCAGCCGCCACAGGTGCCGCGCCGACGATGCACACCCAGCTTACCGTCTCCCGGTCCAGCACCCGGCGCAGGCCGAAATACAGCGCCACGGCAATACCCACCGCCAGAACGGAGCACACGAACTGCCGCATGGCGAACAGGACGGCGGCCTCTAATCGGTTGTGCTTGATAGAGTGCATGGAGCAAGCCCGCTTGGAACGGTATTTGTAAGTTGAACAGGCATAGTACACGTTGTTTTGACTTTGGCTCCGTGTCAGGGCCTTGCCGCAATCGGCGCAGCGGAGAAAACCGCTGAACAGGTGGACTTGCCGCTCCTTGGGAGTTGTAGGGGTGTCTCGTTTCATCAATCCCTGCACCCGGTCAAATACCTCATGGGAGATAATCGCCTCATGGGTGTTTGGCACCCGCACCCATTCCTCCTCCGGCACCGCCTCAATTTGATGTACCTTGTAGCTTTTCACACGGCGGCGGCCCTGCACCAAATCCCCGGTGTAGATTGGATTGGAAAGGATATCGCTGATGATCCGCTCCCCCCACATAGGATTATCAACACTGGACGATACGGGCAGGCCCTTGATGCGGCGGTATGCCGTGGGGCTGGGTATGCCGTGGTCGTTCAGGTTCAGGGCAATCCCACGCCGGGAGCTGCCTTGCAGGAACATGGAGTAAATGAGCTTGACAACCTCGGCGGCGTCGGGATCAATAACAAGCTGGTGCTTATCGTCGGGGTCTTTCACATAGCCAAAGGGGGAAAAGGAGCCAATGTACTGGCCGTTGCGCCGCTTGTAGTCAAACACCTGCCGAATCTTTTTTGAGGTCTGGAAACAGTAGTTGTCGTTCATCACATTGGTGATCGGCACCTTAATGTCGGAAACGCTGTCCGGGTCGAGGTAGCTGTCCACATTCTCCGCAAGGGAGATAAAGCGGACGCCCAACTGCACGAACAGGTTGTCGATTAGGCTCCCGGCGTCGCTGTAATTGCGGGCCAGCCGGGAAAGGTCTTTGACAACAACGCAGTTGACCTTGCGGTTCATAATGTCGGCCATCATGTTTTGAAAGTTTTCCCGGTCGGTGTCCGTTCCCGTGTGGCCGTCATCCACATACTCGGTATAGCTTTCAAACTCCTCCATATGGCTTTCATAGAAGTCATAGAGCATACCCCGCTGATTGGCAACGCTGTTACTGCAATCAAGGCCCTTTTTGATTTTCTGCAAGTCCTCCTTGGAGAGCCGGATATAGGCCGACATCTTCCAGCGGCGGGCGCTCACAGGGGCGGTATAAGAGGGGTCAAACAGTTGATACCCTCTGTTTTTGATGCGTGGCATTGTACCTCCTATCCCTATCACATTACACCTATATTATACCTCTGTCCGGGAGGGCTGTAAAGGATGTCTCCGCCTCGGGACAAAGTGTCCCAAAGCCTGCGGCCCAAGGGTTACAGCCCTTTTTTCTGCCGGATCAGGAAGTCGGTCAAGGTGTCCTGGAGGGCGGGGCCGTCCTCGGCAAATTCGATCTTCACGCCCACGCCGCCCACGCAAAAGCAATAGGGGTTGACTGCCGCACCCAGGAAACGGGCGATCCGCTCCTCGCGGGAAAGGGAGTTGTCAAAGGTCATGCCGCTTACATCGGCCAGGGTATCAGCAGACACAGCGCCGATATTGACGCCCTGCATCCTGTTCAATTCCTGCGCTGTCAGTTTCATAAAATGCCTCCTAATTCATTTGTAGATTTTCACATCCCTTTTCTTTCTTTATGGGAAACAGGACCGGCAGCCAACTGGCTGCCGGTCCTCCAGCTTGTCAAAGAACTTCCAAACCGCCCCGGTTTCTGGTATAATGGAAGAAACG
>CAVJNL010000142.1:0-22046 GCA_963650985.1 Clostridium sp. CAG:413 | reverse complement strand
AGTTGGTGCTGATTAGGGCGAGGGTCCACCCGTTCCCATCCCGAACACGGAAGTTAAGCTCGCTTCTGCCCACGATACTTGGCTGGAGACGGCCCGGAAAAATAGGTAGCGCCAACACGGAGAAGGCACCCAATAGGGTGTCTTTTCTTTTTGCTCTATTGCGTTAGGAAGTAGACATGGCTCACAACGGGACTGAGAATTGGGAAAGGTGGGCGCTGCACATGAACATCCAATATCTGAAAAATACAGCCGCGACAATAGAGCGGTTCAAGGCAATGGAAGAAGACATCTATGTTTTTGATGTTTCTATGCGCTGGTGCGTGATATGCACGCACAAAAATGACCACTGGGAGGCAGAGCTTGAGGCACCTATGAAGGCGGCTCGGAGCCGATTCTGCCTTATTTATAGGAATTAAATAGAAAACACAGCCGCCGGGATTTCGCCCAGCGGCTGCGCCGTTTTTCGTGTGAAATTTTATTACAGAAACGCCACCGCAAGCCCCACCATCACGGGCATGGTCAGGGCGCTGAGCAGGGTCTCGGCGGCCACCAGGCTGGAGGCCAGGGCGGTGTCCCGTTCGTACCGAGCGGAGAAGATACTCAGCAGGGCGGCGCAGGGGGCGGAGGCCGCCGCCACCACCGCCACGGAGACTGCATGGTCGGCGCGGAGCACCAGGCACAGGCCCAGGGCGATCAGCGGCGTGACGATGAGCCGCAGGACGATGGCCAGCCAAGTGTCCCAGCCACGGAGCGCCGAGAGCAGATTGGCCTGGGAGAGCTGGTAGCCCACGATGATCATGGGCAGGGGCGTGTTAAGCTGGGAGAGGTAAGTCACCGGGGTGAGGATCAGCTCCGGCAGCGACACGCTCCCCAAATACAGGGCCATGGCCACCACCACGCTGAGCACGCCGGGGTTGAGCAGCAGTGTCTTCGCGGAAATTTTCTGCTTGCCCCCGGACATCTGCGCCAGGCCGTAGGTCCAGGAGCAGAGGGTGAACACCGTGCAAAAGGCGGAGCCGTAAAACACGCCGATGGTGCCCAGCAGCGCCGTTTGCAGGGGGTAGCCCATGAAGCCGCAGTTGGAGTGGACTACGCTGAAGCGCAGGGCGTCCTCCTTGTCCGTTTTCTTCCGCAGAAAAAGCTGGGCCATGGCGATGCCCGTGGCGTGGATCAGCAGTCCCAGCAGCAGAGCCATGCAGAAATTGTGAAACCCTTCCTTTTCAAAGCTGCGCTGAAAGGCCACCACCATCATGCAGGGGGACACCACATACATCACAAGCTGGCTTGCGTCCCGGCTGAACTTGTCGCCGATGATCTTTGCCTTGCCCAGCACGAAGCCAATGCCGGAGAGTATAAATAAAATGAGCACCTGTTCGCCCACGGTCAGAATCGATTGCAGCAAAAAAAGCCCTCCTTTTGAGCCGATACAAGCAAGTATAACACAAATCGGGTCGGTGTCAAGAGTTTTGGTTGTTTTAAGCGGGAAAATGGCGTATAATTAAACCTGTCGAAGATTCCTTCGGAATTTTCCGACAAAGGCTTGCAGTCTGGGAGGTATTTTTCCCCACGCACATGCCGCGGTGGAATTGAATTTTTTGCCGCCTGCGGGCAGCAAACGCTGCGAGGCTTTTTGCACGGCGAAGCGTTTTAGCTGTTTTACGCAGGGAAATAGCATATAATTATATAATGGTGTTTCATTATAATATCTAGTTTTTACACGGAGGGTTTACCCATGAAGCTGATGGTTATTGACGGGAACAGCATCATCAACCGTTCCTTTTACGGCATCCGGCCCCTGAGCACACGGGACGGGCTATTCACCCACGCGGTGTACGGCTTCGTCACCACCATGCAGCGGCTGCTGGACGAGGAGCAGCCGGAGGCTCTGTGCGTGACCTTTGACCGCCGGGAGCCCACTTTCCGGCATGAGGCGGACGAGAATTACAAGGCCACCCGCCACGCCATGCCCGAGGAGCTGGCTATGCAGATGCCGGTGCTGAAAGAGGTGCTGGACGCCATGGACATCCCTCGCTACGAGCTGGCGGGCTGGGAGGCCGACGACCTCATCGGCACCATCAGCCGCAGGTGCGAGGCGGCGGGCTGGGACTGCGTGGTCGTCACCGGCGACAAAGACAGCCTCCAGCTCATCACCGACCACACCAAGGTGAAGCTGGTGTCCACCCGCATGGGCCGCACCACCACCAAGGACATGACCCCCGCCGCTTTCCGGGAGACCTACGGCTTCGAACCCATTCACATGATCGACCTGAAGGCCCTCATGGGCGACTCATCCGACAACATTCCCGGCGTCCCCGGCGTGGGCGAGAAAACCGCCATGGCCCTGGTGCAGGAGTACAGCTCCATTGACGAGATTTATAAGCGCCTCCCGGACATAAACGCCAAGCCTGTGGTCATCCGCCGCCTGACGGAGGGGGAGGAGAGCGCCCGCCACAGCTACTGGATGGCTACCATCGTCACCGATGTGCCTATGGAGTTTACACCGGGGGGCAACCTGCGCCGGCCCTTTAAGCCGGAGCTTTACGACCTGTTTTTGAAGCTGGAATTTTCCAGGCTCATTGAAAAATACGGTCTGAAACGGGCCGCGGAGGCGGAGGAAAAGACAGACTGCACCGTCACCGTGGAGGCCATCGCCACCCCGGCCCAGGCGGAGGAAATGCTGAAAAAGTGCCGTCAGGCGGCGTTTGTCACGGTGTACGCCCTGCCGGACCTGTCCGTCCTCTCCGTCCAGTGGGACACCGGGGCGGACACGGCCCTGGCGGCGGAGCTGCAAGAGAGCACCTACGGCGGCGACTGGCACGCCCTGCTCTCGGCCCTGTTTTCCGCCGACATCCGCAAGGTGGGCCACCACATCAAGGACACCATGCGCGCCCTTTTGGAGCAGGGCCTGCCTGCGGAGGGCTATGTGTTCGACACGGCCCTGGCCGCCTATCTGCTGGACGCCACCGCCGGGAACTACGACCTCCCGCGCCTGTTCGTTACCTATTTTAATGAGGAGCTGCCGAGGCCTGCCCACCTGGATCCGGGCGCCTTTGCGCCCCTGGGGGACAAGGCCGCCGCCTGGGCGTCTCTGCACAGCTATTGCTCCGCCGTGGCGGCGCTGTATGACATTTTGCCGGGTAAACTCCGGGATCTGGACCTGACCGAGCTCTATGGGACTGCGGAGCTGCCCCTCTGCGCGGTGCTGGCCCGGATGGAGTGCCGGGGCTTCCTGGTGGACGGCAAGGCCCTGGCGGACTTCGGAGAGGACATGGCAGGGAAGATCGCGGCCCTGGAGCGGCGCATTTACGACCAGGCCGAGGAGCCCTTCAACATCAACTCCCCCAAGCAATTGGGCACGGTGCTCTTTGACAAAATGCAGCTTCCCCACGGCAAAAAGACCAAGACCGGCTGGTCCACCAACGCCGATGTGCTGGAAAAGCTCCGCTGGCAGGCCCCCATTGTGGCCGATGTCTTGGAGTATCGCCAGTACGCCAAGCTGAAAAGCACCTACGCCGACGGCCTGCTAAAGGTCATCGACCCCGATGGTCGCATCCGCACCAGCTTTCAGATGACGGTGACGGCCACGGGCCGCCTGTCCTCCACGGAGCCGAATTTGCAGAATATCCCCGCCCGCACGGAGGTGGGCAGCCGCATTCGGGGCATGTTTGTGGCTGCCCCGGGCCATGTGCTGGTGGACGCGGACTACTCCCAGGTGGAGCTGCGCCTCCTGGCCCACATCTCCGGGGACGAGGCCATGCAGCAGGCGTTCCTCTCCGGCCAGGATTTCCACACCCTCACGGCGGCCAAGGTCTTCCATGTGGCCCCGGAGGAGGTGACGAGCCAGATGCGCGCCTCGGCCAAGGCGGTGAACTTCGGCATCGTCTACGGCATCTCCGCCTTCTCCTTGGCCCAGGATATCGGCGTGTCCGTGGCCGAGGCCAAGGAGTATATGGAGCGGTATTTTGACACCTACCGGGGCGTGAAGCTCTACATGGAGCAGGTGGTGAAGACGGCCCGTAAAAACGGCTATGTGGAGACCATCATGCACCGGCGGCGGGCGCTGCCGGAGCTGAAAAGCTCCAATTTCAACATGCGCTCCTTCGGCGAGCGGGTGGCCCTGAACATGCCCATCCAGGGCACGGCGGCGGACATCATGAAGCTGGCTATGGTCCGGGTGGAGCAGCGCCTCCAGCGGGAGGGCCTGGCGGCCCGGCTCATCATGCAGGTCCACGACGAGCTGATCGTGGAGTGCCCGGAGGCGGAAAAAGAGACTGTGGAGCGGCTGCTGGAGGAGGAAATGAGCGGCGTGGCGCACCTGTCCGTGCCCCTGCCCGCCCAGGCCCACAGCGGCAAGACTTGGCTGGAAGCGAAAGGATAATGAGATGAATATAAAGATCGTACCCATGAACGCGGATCATTTGGAGGAGCTGGAAAAGCTGGAAAAGATCTGCTTTTCCCGGCCCTGGAGCCGCAAAATGCTGGCAGAAGAGCTGGAAAATCAGTGCGCCGCTTTCCTGGTCGCCCAGGATGGCGACACCGGCAAGGTGGTGGGCTACGCGGGCCTTTTGGTGGTGGCCGACGAGGGCTACATCACCAACGTGGCCGTGTTCCCGGAGTATCGCCGTCAGGGCGTGGCGGCGAAGCTCATCGCCGTCTTTGAAAACTTCGCCCGGGGCAATAAGCTGGCCTTCCTCACCCTGGAGGTACGCCCCTCCAACGCCGCGGCCATCGCCCTCTATGGGGGCTTCGGCTTCCGGCAGGCCGGGCGGCGGAAGAATTACTATGATCTGCCCAAGGAGGACGCGCTGATACTCACAAAAATCTACGGGGAGGCGGAAGCATGAACATCCTGGCCTTTGAATCCTCCTGCGATGAGACCGCCGTGGCGGTGGTGCGGGATGGCCGCACGGTGCTGTCCGATGCCATCCTCTCCCAGGCGGACATGCACGCCCTCTACGGCGGCGTGGTGCCGGAGATCGCCTCGCGCAAGCATGTGGAGGCCATTTCCGGACTCACCGACCGGGCCCTCTCCGACGCGGGCCTGACAAAAAAAGACATCGACGCCGTGGCCGTGACCTACGCTCCGGGCCTCATTGGCGCGGTGCTGGTGGCGGTGAGCTTCGCCAAGAGCGTGGCTTACAGCCTGGGGGTCCCCCTGATCCCCGTCCACCACATCCGGGGCCACATCGCCGCCAATTACCTGGCTTTCCCGGAGCTGAAGCCGCCGTTTTTGGCCCTGGCCATCTCCGGGGGCAACACGCTCATCGTGGATGTAAAAGATTATACGGACATGGAAATTCTCGGCGCCACCCGGGACGATGCCGCCGGCGAGTGCTTCGACAAGGCCGCCCGGGTCTTGGGCCTGCCCTACCCCGGCGGCAAGCCCATGGACGATCTGGCCCGCCAGTCCCAGGGCGGTGTATACGACCTGCCCCGGGCCCATGTGGACGGCGCGGACCTGGACATGAGCTTTTCGGGCCTCAAAACCGCCGTGGTGAACCTGGCTCACAACGCCCAGCAAAAGGGCGAACCCCTGGACCGGGCCGCCCTGGCCCGGGATTTCACCCAAGCCGTCAGCGACGAGCTGGTGCCCCGTGCCATGGAGGCCGCCCGCCGCTGCGGACGCAAGACCATCGTGGCCGCCGGAGGCGTGGCCGCCAACTCCATCATCCGCGCCGACCTGAAGGCCGCCTGCGAAAAGGCGGGCTGCACCCTGTTCGTGCCGCCCCTGAGCCTCTGCGGCGACAACGGCGCCATGATCGGTGCCCAGGGCTACTACGAGTACCTGGCCGGAAAGCGCGGCAGCCTTTCCCTGAACGCCTATGCCACCATGGACCTGGACGAAAAAGACTGATACCTTCGGCGCTGCCATCCCCCGGCGGCGCCGTTTTTTCGCAAGTTTCCGCAAAAAACAGGCCGGTAGATATTGACATCGGGAATGAATAGTATATAATATATACCTGCTATTATATATTGAATGATTTTGAAGGAGAAAAACCATGCGGGCAACAGTGGTGGTTGACAACCGAAAGAGCGGCACCCTGCGGGGCGAATGGGGCCTGTGCATTTACATAGAATACGGTGAAAAGAAGATCCTGCTGGACACCGGGGCCTCGGAACTGTTCGCGGAGAACGCGGAAAAGCTGGGCCTGGACCTGGCCGCCGTGGACGCGGCGGTGCTCTCCCACGCCCACTACGACCACGGCAACGGCATGGAGGCCTTCTTCCGGCGCAACGACCACGCCCCCTTCTATGTGGGCCCCACCTGCGCCGCCGACTGCTACGCCAAGCGCTTTCTTTTCCGCCGCTACATCGGCATCCCCCGGTACATCCTCTCAGACTACCGGGATCGCATCGTCCCTATTTCGGGGCAGACGGAGCTCTACCCCGGCGTGTACCTCCTGCCCCACACCACCCCGGGCCTGGAGCAGGCGGGCCTGCGGGAGCACATGTTCCGCCGGGAGGGCAAACGCTGGCGGCCCGATGACTTTTCCCATGAGCAGAGCCTGGTGCTGGATACCGACGACGGCCTGGTCATCTTCAGCAGCTGCTCCCACGCCGGAGCGGACAACATCATAAACGAGGTGGCGGCGGCCTTCCCGGGCAAAACCGTCCGGGCCATCATCGGCGGCTTCCACCTGTATAATAAAACGGAGGCGGAGGTGCAGGCCCTGGCCCACAAGCTGCGGGACACCGGCGTTTCCTATATCTGCACCGGCCACTGCACCGGCTCACGGGCCTACGAAATTTTGGCCCGCACGCTGTCCAAGCGCCTGCACCCGCTGCAGGTGGGCCTTACCATGGAGTTTTAAGAGAAGGAGAAAGAATATGCTGAGAATTGAACATTTCACCAAGACCTACGGCGAGAAAAAGGCCGTGGACGACCTGTCCCTGCACATCCGGGCCGGAGAAATTTACGGCTTCATCGGCCACAACGGCGCGGGCAAGACCACCACCCTCAAGGCCGCCGTGGGCATCTTGCAGTTTGACCAGGGCGACATTTTCGTGGACGGCAAGTCCATCCGCCGGGAGCCCCTGGCCTGCAAAAAGGAGATGGCCTACATCCCCGATAACCCGGACCTGTACGAGTACATGACGGGCATCAAGTACCTGAATTTCATCGCCGACATCTACGGCGTGGACCCCCAGACGCGCGGGGAGCGTATCCGCAAGTACGCGGACCTCTTTGAGCTGACAAGCGACCTGGGCCAGGCCATCGCCGCCTATTCCCACGGCATGAAGCAGAAGCTGGCCATCATCGCCGCCTGGGTCCACCAGCCCCGTCTCATCCTCATGGACGAACCCTTCGTGGGCCTGGACCCCAAGGCCGCCCACATCCTCAAGGGCATGATGCGCGAGCTCTGCGAGAGCGGCGGGGCCATCTTCTTTTCCACCCATGTGCTGGAGGTGGCGGAAAAGCTCTGTGACAAGGTGGCCATCATCAAGGGCGGCAAGCTGGTCCGCTCCGGCACCATGGAGGAAGTGAAAGGCGACGACTCCCTGGAGGAAGTGTTCCTGGAGCTGGAGGACGAAACATGCTGAAGATCCTGGTAAAAAAGCAGCTGGGGGAGATTTTCCGCAGCTATACATACGACGCCAAGAAAAACCGCGCCCGGTCCAAGGCCGCCACCATCGGCTTTTATGTGATGTTTGCCCTGCTGATGATCGTGGTGCTGGGCGGCCTGTTCACCTTTATGTCCCTCTCCATGTGCGGCCCCCTGGTCTCGGCGGGCCTTGACTGGCTCTATTTCACCCTCATGACCCTCATGGCGGGCTTTTTGGGCATCTTCGGCAGCGTGTTCAACACCTTTTCCACCCTCTATATGGCCAAGGACAATGACCTGCTGCTCTCCATGCCCATCCCCGTGCGCACCATCATGGCCGCCCGCCTGGTGAGCGTCTACCTCATGGGCCTGCTGTATTCCGGCATAGTGCTGCTCCCGGCCATCATCGTCTATTGGGTGGTGGCGGGCATCACGGCCTCGGCGGTGCTGGGGTGCATTATCCAGCTCATTCTCGTGTCCATCTTCGTGCTGACCCTCTCCTGCGTCCTGGGCTGGGTGGTGGCGAAGATCAGCCAGAAGCTGAAAAACAAGAGCTTCATCACCGTGCTGGTGTCCCTGGTGTTCATCGGCGCGTACTACTTCTTCTACGCCAAGGCCGGCGACCTGCTCCAGGAGCTCATCGCCAACGCTACCCTCTATGGCGCGTCCATCCGCAGCGCCGCCTACCCCCTGTACCTGGTGGGCCGGGTGGTCGTGGGCGATGGCGTGGCTATCGCCATCATAGCGGCGACGACCCTGGCCCTCTTTGCCCTGGTGTGGTATATCATCGCCCGGAGCTTCCTGCGCCTGGCCACCTCCACCGGGGCCGTGGCTAAGGTGGAGTACCGGGAAAAGACCGCCCGCCTGCGCAGCGCCGATTCCGCCCTCCTGGGCCGGGAGCTGGGCCGCTTCACCGCCAGCGCCAACTACATGCTCAACTGCGGCATGGGCGTCCTGGGCATGGCAGTGGCCGCCGTGGCCCTGATTTGGAAAGGCCGCGACTTCCTGGAGACCATGAACCTGATCTTCCTGGACGATCCCGAGACGGTGCCGGTGCTGCTGTGCGCGGCCCTGTGTACCCTTTTCAGCATGAACGACATGGCCGCCCCCTCCGTGTCCCTGGAGGGCAAGAGCCTGTGGCTGGCACAGTCCCTGCCCGTGACGGTCTGGCAGGTGCTCCGGGCCAAGCTCCGCATGCACCTGCTGCTCACTGCGGTGCCCGGGGCGGTTTTGGCCGTGTGCGTCGCTCTGGTCTGCCCCTTCCCGGCGGCCCAAACGGCCCTGACCCTGGCCGTGGCGGCGGCGTTCCTGCTGCTCTCGGCCCTGCTGGGCCTGTTTTTGGGCCTGAAAATGCCCAATCTCCACTGGACCAGTGAGATCACCCCCATCAAGCAGGGGGGTGCGGTGGCCCTGGCCCTGCTCAGCGGCCTGGTGTATGCGGCCCTGCTGGCGGGCCTCTACTTCCTCTTCGGCTGGCGGCTGGGCTTCGCGGCCTACATGGCGGCGTTCTTTGTTGCGACCCTGGCCGTGTCTGCGGCCCTGTATATTTGGATCAAAAAGAAAGGCTGCGCCGTTTTCGCGGCGCTGTGAGGGTGTGACCATGGAAAATATCATGGAGATCCGCCACCTCTGCAAAAATTACGGCGAAGTAAAGGCCGTGCAGGACCTGGTCCTCTGCGACAGCATTTTGGTGCTGGTGGCGGCCTATATCCTTATGGACCGCCTGGCAGGCCGCTGCCTCGGAAAGTAAATACCCCCCAAAAAAACAGCAAAGGGAGAAGCCAATGCCAACACCACATAAGGATGTTTTAATGTAATAGCTATGGTGCAACTCGGAGACGGGTTGCACCGATTTTTATGCTATGCGATAAATCGAAATTCCTGAGGATTTTGTTGTACTTCATTTAATATCGCAAGGAGCTCTTGCTCTGTTGGTATATCAACCATTCCGACTGCTGTAAAGTACACATCAACCTTGACGAAACAGTGACCGCTCGATTTATCATTGTTATGAACTTCAATACGTTCAATAAGTGAATTTACCAGTGTAGGTGTAAGTTCCTCAATCTCTGTAATTTCACGGAGAGTACGAAGTAATATCGCCTTGCTGTTCGTACTGCACATTCATAATCAAACCTCCTGACAGATAATTTTAAAATTCTTTTTCTTTGCACCGAAAAACCTCACAAGCACATCATCGACTGCATCGGTATACTCCCTTACGATTGTTTCGCCGAGTTCTTCAAGTTCTCCGAATGAGATATAGCTTCTCAAGTGGTGTCCACCTCCGTCTGAATCGGCTCAACATACCATTTGCCGCCGATTCGATATAGATATTTTTCCGCACATCCGATTAACACCGTGTAGCGAATTCCTTCATACTCATCTTCGGAGGTGCAGCAGTGAAGCGTTTTTCGGATATCAAAGGCTCTGCCGTCGTGCCAATAAATCCGTACCGGCTTTATTGCGCCGCCGACGAGCACCTGATAATCTACATTGACATATACCTTTTCCAAGGTCAGCATCTCCCGTTTACAGCTTAAAGTCCTTTGATAACATTCTGTGCAACGCCTTGGATTTGTAGGTCGTAAACCTCAATGTCCTTATATCCCTTCGCTTTGTTGGCAGAGCGAAGAACGGCACAGTTCTTTTTCTTATTCCAATAAAAGTATTTCAGATTGTTCAGCCCCTCAAAGAGAGCCACAACAATATCTCCTTCATTTGCGTCCGTCTGCTTACGGACAACGATCCAATCGCCGTCCTCAATACCGGCGTCAACCATAGAATCGCCGTTTGCTTTGAGCAGAAAGAGGTCGCCCGTGCCAAACACGGTTTTCGGCAGCTTCACATATTCAAGCACCCGTTCTTCTTCGGGAAGTCCGATACCGCAGGAAACAGAGCAGTCAAGAATAACCGCATTGTTTCCCGGATCGGTATATTTGCGCGTAACATCGGTTTTAATTTCAGAGCCGTCATACCGTTGGAAAGAAAGGCAATCTTGTTCGGATCATCTTCCGCAATGTTTTCGTAAACTACGACAAGTCCCAAATAATCCGTAACCAAACCTTCTATATCCACACATAGAGCGTTATAGCGTTTGGTCTTTCGGAGATATCTCCCCTGTGCGATAAGGTTATTTCTCAGGTTATTCAGTGAGTTGATGATTAAGCTGTATTCGCTATCGGTTAATGCAAGGTGGTATTTGATATTTTTCATCGTGAATCCCTCCTTGACTATATTCTACTCGGCTGGTTTTCAAATTGCGAATGTGCGGATTTTCTAAACATAGAAAAAGGCTCTGACCTTTTACAGTCAAAGCCTCAATTTGCTCTTTGCTATACCCTATAAGATTTTTATCGTTGAATTTTAAAGTACTGCCTTATGTGGCATTAGCCAATGTCGGCCTCTCCTTTTTTATGTCAAGGGGGAAAATGAGAGAAAAAACGGGAATTCCAGTCCTTAGAAGAAAATTGAATTATGTAAATTCAAATTATGCCCAAAATGAAAGACGGTTACGCACATAAGTGAATAGAGGAACGCAAAAAACTCTGAAATATAAGGCTTTTTGGATGTGGAAAACTATGTGGATAATGTGGATAACAAATCGTAGAATTTGAAAGACGGGCGCATTATGTTAATCTCTCGCTCTGACCGAAACGCCTGTTTGCCCCCAAAAAACGGAGGGAAAGGCGGCCTTTTTCTCTTGTGATTTTGACGAAAGCAGGGGAGAGCAGCCGGGGAAAACAGACCCGATTTGGGAAATGACCAAAAATGAAACCTGGGGAATACAGATAGTATTTCCCGCCCCCCAGATTAAAAAATGAGAGTTGACGCGGCGAAAAAAAGATGCTATAATAATTTCTGCTTGAAAAGCAATGCTTGTGTGGCTCAGTTGGTAGAGCAGCTCACTCGTAATGAGCAGGTCGCCGGTTCGAGTCCGGCCACAAGCTCCAAACTCCTCGCATGTAATGCGAGGAGTTTTTCAATGTGCAAAAGCAGCGATAACCGATATATCATGCCCATGAAGAACGCAGAGGCCTCTGCCCGCATGGAAGGCTGCCAGGTGACACCCCAAATGCGTGAGCAGTGTCGACGGGTGTTGCGGGGCGAGGTGGCTACGGCGGAGCTGCTGCGGCGTTTTTGACTTCGCCCATTACAAGGCGATCTATTATTTTCTTTTCTCTGACCTATACGATTGGGCGGGACAGACCCGCACGGTGAACTTCAGCAAGAAGGGCACAGATTTCTGTCCTGCCGGGGAAATCGAATCTCAGGCTAAACTGATTTTTGATCGGCTGCAAGAGCAGAATTGTTTCAAAGGCTTGCCCCACGATGCATTCGTGGAGGAGATTACCGACTTCTGCTGCTCCCCTAAAAAAGCGTGTGCCGAACATAAGCCGGCACACGCTTTTCTCTGTATTAATTAAAAAGAGCCGCAGTTTTGTGAACTGCGGCTAAAACTTTTCACAGAGTTAGTCACTCTGTGAAAGAACGACTCCAGAGCGAGAAATAAGCCTGTTAAACAGAATTTTGATCTCTTTGACACAAAAGTTGACTGCGAATAACTCAAAGGCCCACCGCCGACAGCTTATCCATGTTTGCACGCTTCAGTTCCATGGAAGAATGCACATAACGATCCAGCGTAATGGTCGTGTTGGCGTGTCCCAAAACCTCGGACAGTGACTTTATCTCGAATCCTACCTCAACAGCTCTAGTGGCAAATGTATGCCGGAGCGTATGTGCATGAACGCCCTTTAGCCTGCACGCTTTTGTATACTTCTCGATGCGGTATTGCAGCATACGTGACTCCATATATTTCTCTGTACCGGTAAGGATATAGGCGTTTTCATTATGAGCGGCAAACTTTCGACAAAGCTCAATGGCATGATCGGTCAGCGGGATGGTGCGGATGGATGTCGCACTTTTGGGAGCGCCGATAACAATATGGGTGTGGTTTTCGGTTTCGCCTTTCATGTTGCGAAGCCGCTGGAGTGTAGCGCTAATACGGATCGTTTTCTCCTGTAGATTGACATTATCCCATCTTAAAGCGCATAATTCTCCGATTCGTATACCGGAAAACAGCATGAGCAGTACGCCAAATTTACACGGATCGGTATCTGCCAGCAAGAATTTCACAAAACGCTCCTGCTCGCTGCGGGTGAGTACCCGCATTTCCTTTTTTTCTTTTGGGGGATAATTGATCTCAACCGCTGAACACTGCCCCGGCAATTGTACAGCGGTATATTTCAGTACGCCGTGCAGCACTACTAAAATATCGTGTACGGTCTTGACCGCAAGTTTGTCCTCAAGTAACAGCCCTTGCGCAAAATCATCCACAACATCTGTCGTGATGGCCGCGGGAAAGCAAGCGCCTAACTTTGGCTTGATATGCTTCTCCAAAATGGAATTGTATTTAATGTAAGTGGATTCTCTGACCTTACTCTTCCGCAAATGCAGCCATTCGTCGCAGAAAAAGCTAAAGCGCTGCCGATGGTCAGTCGGAGGCAATGGTCTGCCCGCAGCTACCTCCGCTTTACACTTTGTCACCTTTTCCTTTGCTTCTTTGTAGCTCTTACCGTAGCAAAAGCCGTATTTTGCCTTACCGGACAGCTCATAACCCTTGATATATCGAGCTTCCCATCGTCCATCTTTTCTTTTGAAGATATTTTCACCTTTGCGCATTTTGATTCCTCCTGACTATTTTATTGCCCGTAGTGGCAGATATATTGTAGCGCAGTACCAGCGTGGCATGAGCCGCTCGTCGTTGTGACTGCTATGCTGACTGAGAAAAGCCAATAAAATGACATAAATTTCTTGGCAAAACCGAGAGGGCAATATTTTTTCAGGAAATTTCTCAAGATATCACATTTTCTTCTTGCACTTTTTGCTTTTGGGTGCTATAATAATTTTGTAAATATGAGTAAATACAAAAAATGATAGTTTCACAGAGTGACTAACTCTGCGAAACATTTCGCCTGATCGGCCGATCGATATTTTTTAATAACGACAACAGAATAAGTGTTTATTGTCCTACCCTGATATATAGGATAATAGACGTTTGAAAAACAGTGTCCCGCTGGGAGAAAATCTCTTTTTACGTTTAGGGCGGAAATAGATACAAAATGTGCAGTCTGTTAAAAATGATACCAAACAAAGGAGAGGAAAAATGAGAAGAAGGATGCTGACAGTTTTGCTTGCATTATGCATGGTGGTGTCTTTGATCCCTATGCATGTGCTGGCGGCGGATGTCAAAGCCGAAAGCGGCCTTGGCACACTGGGAATTCGGCAGATATCAGAGAGAAAGTATGCCGTCACGCCCGATGTGACAGAGTATGAATGGGTATTAAATAACACATCTCTGACACAACAGATGATGGGTCATGTGATGGAGGTCAAAGTCGGTAAAGACTCCACAGCCTCTGTGGCGGTGGGCTATGGTGACGATGACATTAAAACCATCAAAACCGGCAGGAACTGGGCCATGACGGAGACGACCAAGCAGGCCCAGAGCATGCAGACCCGCCGCAATACCAATGTTGTCGGTGCGATCAATGCCGGTGCCTACGACATGAGTAATGGCCGCCCTGTTGGCGCCTTTATCATGAGCGGCACCATGATCAACGAGCCGACATCTACTACTACATTCTGGATCGATAAAAACGGTAACGCACATATCACAAGCGCGCAGGAATGTAAGGAAGCCTTTGCGTCCGGCAATGTGCTGGAGGCGGTTGCCAGATTTAAATGCGATATTTTTGAAAACGGCCATGCCTGCAGCGGACTCGATAATTCCGATCGCGCATCCCGCACGGCCATCGGCATTAAAGCGGATGGCACGGTGGTGATGTTCATGGTGGACGGGCGCCAGGCGCCTTACTCCGTGGGCATGACTATGGCGGAACTCGGTGCGGCTATGGAGTCTTTGGGCTGCGTGCAGGCGGTCAATCTGGATGGCGGCGGCTCCTCTACCTTTGCCACCCAGCGTGAAGGTGAGCCGGAAAACAATGATGCAGCGGGCCTGACCCTGCGCTGCCGCCCCTCCGATGGCTATGAACGCAAGGTGTCCAACACCATTATGGTGCTTTCCACGGCGCAGCCCACAGGTCAGTTTGACCATGCGGTGCTGACGCCCAACGCTGAGGTCTACACCCCCGGCAGTACGGTGCAGTTTAGTGCGGCCGGCGTAGATGCGGCCGGCGGCAGTGCGGGCATTCCCGAAGATGCTGCCTGGACGGTGCTCTCTGGCGGCGGAAGTATTGACGAAAAGGGCCTTTACACGGCGGCTGACACCTGCGGAGAAGTCACGGTAGGCTTGCAGTCTGGCGGAAAAACCGTTGGCCAGACCAGTATTCAGATCCAGTGGCCGGATAAACTGGGCTTTACAAACACCAGCGTTTCCATTGACTTTGGTGAGACCAGCGACCTGACCTTCAAACCCACATGGCAGGGCCGTGAGGTCAAGTGTAAGGATGGGGACGTTGCGTGGTCGATCGATTTGAACGATCTGACTTACAAGCATAACGTTGATGTCGAGGAGTACTATTATCCGTTCTGGAGTAGGGTACCCTATAAGGATGAAGCGCGCTGGTATCAGATGAGACTTGAGCTAAACGGACATGTTGGAGAAACTAGAAATGTCAGCTATTCAGTGGACGTAAATGGCAAGATGACTGTCTGCTACAGTTCCGATTATAAAGTCGACGCAGTTCAGATAGCGACGGAAGAAGACGGAACGGTGTGGGCGACAGAGACGCTTTCGCATATTTCGTCTAACTTTTACAATAATGCAACCGGCGCAGTAATTGCGGAAGGTATTAAAGAAGACACGCGAGTAGACAATACGAATGGCACCAACTGGGAATATGCTGTTCGCGGCCTGAAGCAGACAGCCGATTATAAAATCTCTTTGGGAACCTTCTCGGATAATAAGTACACCGCAGATTCCACAAACTCTGTGCGCGGTACGATCCGAGCCGCTCTGAAGAGCGATCCCACCATTGCGGGGGACGTCGATGTTGTGGTCGGCATGGAACCGCTTGTTCTGATGGACTTTGAGGATCACGGCAATGTGGCGGCGGCGGAATATTGGTCCTGCCATGTGGGTGCAAACAAGTATGGAGAAAGCGGCCAGCTCTATTCTGACGAGGTGGCAGCTGACCGCCTGTGGATTCGCGATACGACCGGTAAGGGCACGCTTTTCCCGGCAGGATACAATAAGGTGGTCAGCGCTGAGGAAGATGAGAATGTCCGCTTCGGCCAATATGCGTTTAAACTTGGCTACGACTTTACGGGAGTCAATGATACAAATGTTGGGGCGGCGGACTTTGGATTCTCGACTGACCTTTTGGTTGACAATGTGCAGCCCACCAAGATCGGTGTGTGGATCAATGTGCCGAAGGATCGCGCCGGTGACGGGACGCAGATAAAGGCTATTTTGCATGCCGGCGCAGGAATCAAGTCCGAGGAAAACAGAAATTATATGGTAGTGGATGAAAGCGGCACAGCATCCTATGTGGAAGGCAAGTATATAGCCGGCACAGTAAGCTATATCCAGTACAAGAGCTATGATGCAAACGGAAATGTGAACGGAACCACGCTTAGTGACTGGGCAGGGAAGGGCTGGACATGGATCGAGGCGGATATTTCCTCGCTGCAAATGCCGGTCGATATGTGCCGCGCCTATACGATCCGTCTGGTATCTCCGCAGAACGTCCCAAAGACCGCGGGATATATTTATATCGACAATCTGCAGTTCATCTACGGCACCAACACCAACGATATTACCCGCCCCGTTCTGGAATCCGTCACGGAGATCAGCAGCGGCACGGTGCTGGCCGAAGACGGCTCCACTGTGCTCAGCAGCGGCAACCTCACCTTCTCGGCGGTGTATTCCGACAGTGAACTCACGGATAAGTATGCTACCGGCATCGACCAGAGCGGCATCCGCGTGCTTCTGGATGGAACGGACTACACCGACCGACTGGAGATCAACGAAGGCTCACTCTACCTCAAGGGTATGAACCTGCGTAACGGCTCCCATACCCTCACCATCCGGCTCAAGGACTTTTACGGCAATGTGACCGAGGAGACCCGCAGCTTCCGGGTGGAGAACGAGGAAGGGACGCGCTCGGCTGTCAATGTTCTGCCCCAGCCGGAGGCCCCGGAGATTGGCAAGGAGTATGCCCTTTCCATCGTGAATAATACCGGCGAGAGTGTGACCTCGGCAGAGGTAACGGTGGACTTTAGTACCATGGGCGATGCGGCGAAATATCTTGAAGATGCTGCAGTAGAAGGCGTTGATGGGTATGAGTTAACGCTGGATGCGGAAGCTCTGAATAAGGGTCAGGCAAAGATTACGATCCAAAAGAAACCGGCAACGCTTATGGCACGGCTGTTTGGTCTGCAAAATACGGCAGAAGAGGACTATGTCTCTGAACTGGGGTATCTTACGATCAAGATCCCTGCGGATGCCGCACAGGACAGCACGCTGAAATATACCGTTACGCAGGGCACCTATACTATTGCTGATGGCACAGAGCAGGGTATGACCTATACCTTCTCCGGAACGGTGCAGGAGATCGCACTGACGGCGGGCTATCAGCTCAACTGCGGGCAGGCTATTGCTGGAATGCCGACGGAACTGACTGTGACGGATGCTGACGGAAACCCGATTTCCCGCGCAACGATTTATCAGGTAAATAAGGACACTGATACGGCTACGGCGCTGGGCAAGACAAATATGAAGGGAAAACTGACCAGCACCTTTGAGGCAGCAGGCGAGTATACCTTCTATGCAGCAAAGAACAATAGCGGGCGCTCCTGGAACCAGCGTATGATCGTCTGCGAAAGGACGGCAGAGAACGGTGGCAAACCCTTTGGCATCCTGACCAATGGCGTGTCCGAGCCAAATGCGAAGAGTATCACTTGGCTTACCCAGCTTGATGGTTCTGCGGCGCAGGCCATGGTGAAATATTCCACCACGAACGATTTCAGCCAAGCTGTCACGGTGGAGGGTGAGTCTTCCATCCAGACCTTTGTGCAGAGCGGCCATGGTGATGCTCTGCGGAGCAATAAGGTGTCGCTTACAGGGCTGAAGCCCGGTGCGACCTACTACTATCAGGTGGGGGATGGCACGACATGGTCCGATACGCAGAGCTTTAAGATGCCTGCTGCGGAGTCCGAGTCGACCAACTTCTTCATTCTCGGTGATATTCAATCCTCGGAAACTGCTAACCTGGCCCGTGTCCTTAAGAGTTTGGCAGAAGACGAAACGGCCTATGATTTTGCTATTCAGACCGGCGATGCCATTGACAATGTAACGGAGTATATTAAAAACTGGCGTCCATTCCTGAACACAGCCAATAGCAGCTCGCTCGGCGGCGTGGATATGATCCATGTTCTGGGTAACCACGAGTATTATGGAGATCAGAATGGTGAAATTAGCGGTGCGGTCTATGATCTGCCTGTCAGCACCCAAAACAGTTGGTATAAGATGGAGTATGGCAAGGTCTGTGTTGTCGTTGTAAACAACGGGACGAAGCTGGCGGAGACGCTTGCGGATATTGCTGAAAACCTGGCCACTGACTGCATTTGGAAGGTTCTCGTGGCCCATGAACCGATTTACGGCACCGAGTCTGTTTCTGCGACACCGGTGATACTCTCTTCCATTGAAAAGGCGGGCTTTGACTTCGTATTCGGTGGGGATGATCATGCCTATGCACGCACCTATCCCATGATCGGCGACATAGCGCAGGAAGAAAACAGCCATGGCGGCGTTGTGTACTATGTCTGCGGTGACCTCAGCGGCAAGAGTAATGAGTTCCATGACCGTGACTGCTATGTAAAAGCCATACCACACAGCGAATACACGGGTATGTACTTGACGGTGCAGGCGACAGAGGAGACCTTCACGGTAAAGGCAGTGGACTATCAGGGCGATGAACTGGATACTTATACCGAGAGACGAACAGACTGCGAGCTGGGCAACCATCAGGTAAATGCTTCCAGCAAGTACGATATGTCCACTGGGAAGATCACATGTGCGGTCTGCGGCACGGCGCTGGAGCCCACAGGGGCATATGCGTTCAGCGGGCTGCTGGATACAGCCGACGGCAAGCAGGTGATCCTTGCAAATGGCGTGCCCAAGAGGAATGAATTTGCATCGCAGGGTGACAGCAGATACCATGCCTGTGCAGATGGTTACGCCTATGTCACTGAACAGAGTGACAGCCGCACCTGTGTGACGGGAGGCTACATCACTTATACCTGCCCGGAATGTGGGGCAACGGATAAGTCAGATTTCCAGCGGCCAGTGGATCACAAATGGGATGCAGATCATATTTGCACGGTCTGCCATACGAAGGGGATCGACATCAACAGCGAGGAAGTCATCTTTAAGCTGGGAACTCCCGAGAATCCTCGTGACCTGGATCCGGTACCCAATTACTATTACAGCGGTAGCGGCGTTCGCCCCGGCAGCTTTGCCAAGCGTGGGGACTATGTGCTGACACAGAACAATGACGCTAACCTGATCAATGGCAAAATCGCAGATCTCTATGTGCAATGGCCTGACAGCAAAAATGTGGGCATGGCCGAGATCAAGTGTGAAGGCCGTGGTGATTACTACGGCGTCAAGACTCTGACCTATATCATTGTTCCCAATGATGTAAAGGACCTGAAATGCGTGGCTTCCACGGAAAACTCGCTGACGTTGAGCTGGAACGCGGCTTTGGGTGCGGAGTACTACGAGGTATTCCAGTGCAATAAAAACAACAGCACAAGGACCTCCTTGGGAACCACCACAGAAACTTCCTTCAGCGTCACCGGATTGACCGTGGATAGGGAATACTACTTTGTGGCGGCTGGCCGCACGATGGTTCCCACAGAAAACAAAAAGGTCTACAATAGCGCCCAATGGTCCAACATCCTCTGCGCTCGGACAGATTCCGCCCCGGCCGATGTCACCGGAGTGAGCGCAGTGGTGGATGGCCAAACGATCACGCTTACAGAGGTCGACGGAGCAAAGTATCTTTTCTTGCCGGCTTCTGCGGATCTGACAAAGATTTCTCTGACCTTCACTACAAATCCGCCCAGTGATAGAGTTACGCTTTCCGGCGACAAGGGAACGGTTTATTTGAGTGATTCTGTGGACCTTACCGCTGTTGCAGATGTGAATGCAGACGGATATCGGGAGATCACCGCTTCCGTTGGCAAGGGACAGGCGATGATTTTCCGTGTGATGCAGGCATCGGCCATTCCTACCCTGTATCTGACCAGCAGTGATTCTGCACAGGGGCGCAATTGGGTAGATGAAAGTAAAGATAACATTACGACCGGGTCTATGTGCATGATTGATGCGGATGGTGGTTCTGTTTACTCCGGTGGCCTTAAGCAGATCAAGGCGCGCGGCAACTCTACCTTTACCTATGCGGATAAGAAATCTTACCAGATCAAGCTGGAAACGGCCTCTGACCTGCTGGGAAATCAGGAGCAGGTGAAGACTTGGGTGCTGCTGGCAGGGTACTTTGATGCTACGCAGATGCATGACAAGCTGATGAAGGATCTAGCGGCCGAGTTGGGCCTTGCATATACTGCAAGCTGCAATTGGGTAAATCTGTACTATGACGGTGAGTACCGTGGCGTCTATCTGCTCAGCGAGAAAAATTCCGTTGACGCGACATCTGTGGATATAACCGACATGGAAAAGGCGTACAAAGGGCAG
Source organism: Clostridium sp. CAG:413 (assembly GCA_963650985.1). Lineage (GTDB taxonomy): Bacteria > Bacillota > Clostridia > Oscillospirales > Oscillospiraceae > Vescimonas. The sequence continues at coordinate 1,781 of CAVJNL010000142.1, read as the reverse complement.
AACGCAAACTATGGGACCAATATGACCACGGCTCGGGCGCAGAATGCCTATGGCCAGCAATACCAGTACACAAAGGACCTGACGGAGCCTGCGAACATCACAGGCGGCTACCTTATCGAGCTGAACCATACCATGTGGGATGAGGCCAGCGGCTTCAAGACCCGCCAGGGCGTTGCGTTCAATGTCAAGAGCCCTGAGTGGTGCGGTGATGCTGCTATGAGGTACATCAGCGAGTACTATCAGGCCTTTGAGGACGCTGTTTACGCAACAGATGAGACCGGAGCTTACACTGGCTACAATGTATCTACCGGAAAGTACTTCTATGACTATGTAGACATGGATTCGCTGGTCAAGGTGTTCCTGCTGCAGGAACTGTCGCTGAACTGTGATGGCTTCATTTCCTCGGTCTACTTCTACAAGGATGCAGACGGCAAGATGTTTGCCGGTCCCATCTGGGATCAGGAGATGACCTTCGGCACTGGCTGGACTAAAACGAATGATGCCAGCATTGTGGACTATCACTATCTGGCAGAGGCGCTGATCCAGATCCCGGCCTTTAAGGCTGCTGTCGAAGGATACTACAGCAGCACCTTTGCCCCGGCAGTGCAGGAGTGGCTGGGCAATGATGGCACGATCGCACGGCAGTACGCTCGTTTGAAAGACAATGTGGCTATGAACTACATGCTTTGGGACTACATCCGCATTGGTGACCCGGCAGCAAATGGACATATTTGGCAGGGTGCAAGCTACCAGGGCGTTGTGGCGGACATGACATCGTGGGTTGAAGCTCGGCTGACCAATATGGAGAGACGCTTTAAGCAGCAAAGCACTTTGCTCGGCGATGTCAATGGTGACGGTGATGTTGATATTTTCGATGTCTATGCACTGAGTTGCTACCTTGCAGGGTATGATGTTGATGGTATCATACCTGCTAATGGGGATGTCAATGGTGATGGCGATGTTGACATTTTTGATGCTTGGGCGCTTCAGCGGCAACTGGCTGGCTACAGTGACTGATATAGCGCCAGCCTGTCAGGGGGACGGAGGATCCCTCTCTGACAGAGCGAATTCCAACATGTGTATCGTGTGATACAACACATCTTTATAATGAAAGGAACGAAAAAACATGAAAAACAGGAAACGTGTGTTGTCTGTCCTTCTTGCTTTGGCAGTGGTATTCACGATGTGTATTACCGCTGCTGTGGCGGCTGGGACAGATGACGGAAGTGAGACTAAGATCACCGTTGAGACCGTGGAAAAAACGGTCAGTGTGGGTGGTACTGTCGCTCTAAATGTTTCCATTGCGGGTAATCCTGGTTTTGCGGTTTTTGACTTTACCGTCAAGTATGACACTGGTAAACTGGAGCTGGCAAAAGCTGAAAAAGGAAGCATTGAAGGCAACTTTACCGGCAATGTAACGACAGGCAAGGTAAATTTCGCTGTTGCCGCCGATAAAACGCAATATACAGAGGATGACGTGCTGTTTACCTTGACGTTCAATGTAAAAGCGGATTGCACAGATGGTGCACAGGTAACGCTTGAGACAACAACCTTTAAGAATGCGAAAAATACTACAATTCCTGTAACCATTGTGGCTGGCGGTGTCAATGTGAATGATAGCACCGGCGGCAGCACCACCGGCGGCAGCACTACCGGCGGCAGCACTACCGGCGGCAGCACTACCGGCGGCAGCACAACCGGCGGCAGCACTACCGGCGGCAGCACCACCGGCGGCAGCACCACCGGCGGCAGCACCACCGGCGGCAGCACCACCGGCGGCA
>CAVJNL010000141.1:0-25440 GCA_963650985.1 Clostridium sp. CAG:413 | reverse complement strand
CATTCCTTAGTACAAGTATTTTACCATACTTGTCTAACTAATGGGGTGCAGTTCAGGCGTCCCGGGTATCTTTTTTTATTTTCATTTTTCAGCCCTCGAAAGCCGACTTAATTCTGTTCTTCCTGCGCCTGATCCGGCTCCGTTTTCGGCTCTGCTTCCTGCGTATTTTTCTGCTCTTTTTGCAGCTCCTCCCGGAGCTCCTTTCGGACCTCTTGCTCCAGCTCCATGCGCATTTTCAGCTCCGCCGCGATCTCCTCCCGGAGCTGCTGGCGCACCTCCTCCTCGATCTGGGCCCGGTCCGGCGTTTGGGCCTTTTCCTCCACCATTTTCTCGCTGCGCTCCTGCTCGTAAATGAGCTTATTTTTCACGGCGTTGTACTCAAACAGCACCATGAAAAACTGCACCAAATGGAACAGGAAAAAGGCCGCCGTGGGGATGACCACCGCCAAAAGAAAGCCCTTGCTGGTCTGCAAATAATCCAGCGCTTTCCCCAGTCCCGGGGCCCGGGCGCCCTTCCACTGGCCGATGATCTCGGACTCGTGTACCGTCAGCGCGTCGTTTATTTCATTCTTGTCGCCCTTGGTCTCAAAGATCAGATAGCCTCCGCCGTCGTAAATGCCCACGATGCGGTGGGTGTTCAAGGTCCGCTTGCCGTCGATCACCGTCCAATAGGTGATGACATCGCCCACCTGCAATTTGCTGGTGTCGGGGATGGCGGTATCGAAGATCATGTCCCCGGGCAGGATGTTGGGATACATAGAATCCGTCTGCACCGAGAGGAATCGGATGCCGAAAAGGTTGGGCACGCCGTTGCCGGAGGTACTGACATAGGAGGCGTAGGTGCATATAGCGGCAATGACGATGGCGATAGCCAGGAGAATGTTGATGACCCGGCTGGCGATGCGCTTGCCCTTGCTCTCCCGACCCCGGATCTCCGCCATGATCTCCTCCGGCACCCGGACTGTTTCTTTTTGCTTTTTCATGGGTTATCCTCTTTTTTTCAGGGGTCAGGCAATGTCCGTCATGCCGGACTGGGCGGAGTAGTCCGCCGCGAACTGGATGCTGGCAAACAGCGCCGTCTCCTCCGGCAGGCCATAGCAGTCATGGTCCTGGCCCTCGATCCAAATATACATATCTATGCGGGCCACTTCCTCCGCGCCCAGGGTGAAAAGCACCCCGTTCTGGGTGAACTCGCCGAGAGTCTTGATGGTCACCTCCCGGCTGGCGGGGGAGGCGTCCGACCAGGTGGAGGCGGACTGGATGGCCAGCCGCTCCTGGGGCACCAGGGTCGCGTCCCCGTCCACGCTCTTGGTGGCGAGATACTGAGTGGTGCCGTCCAAATGCTTATCGGCGTTGGGCTCATAGACGAACATCTGCCCGTCGCCGCTGGATGCGCCGGTGGCGGTGTCCACCTTCGTGACCCGAAAGCCCACCCGGGCCGCGTACTGCGCGCCGCCGCCCAGGTCTGTGTGGCCCACGCCGTTCCACTCCGGGAGGCCCACCAGGTAAGTGCCCAGGCCGTTTTCACCGTCGTTGACGGTGAAGGCCTCCGCCAGGCTCACCTTGCAGGGCCGGTCCGAACGGGCATAGTACACCGCGTGGATATAGTAGCCCGTGCCGTCGGCGCCGTTGGCATCCTTCTCGTCTGTCAGTTCCTTAAAGGTGCGGAGCATGCGGCCATCCCGGTCGTACTTCACCGTCAGAAAGCTGCTGCGGTCATCGGACCAGCTCACCGGCTTTAGATGCAGGCCCGCCGGGAGAAGCTGGGTGAAGTCCAGGTTTTGGCCCCATTCGCTGTCCGGGGCGTTATAGCTTCCAGCGATCTCCAGGCCCACGGGGGAATTGACATAGAGGGCCATATTGTTCACCCGGGGGGTCTTGCTGATGGAGAACCAGGCCACCACGGAGGTGGCCAGCATGGCTCCCAAAATCAGGACCACCAGCAGCAGGGACCACAGACGCTTTTTAGTTTTCTTCTCTTGCTGCAGCTCTTGCGTCATACTCAGCCTCTTTTTTCCGTGCGTTTACCAATTAGTTTCCGCTTGCCGATGCGTTTTTCAAGTCTTCATCCACCATGGGGTTCAGCTTCACCGAGCTACCGAATTGCAGGTTCAGCGCCAGGGAGCCGGAGTTTTCGGCGTTGATAACGGAGCCGTTGTCGATGTCCTCGCCGTTGAGATACACCAGGACGGACATCTTTTTCGGCACAGCCGGGTCCAGGTGGGTCAGGGAGGCCCGGTCGCCCCGGAGGGTTCCGTCGCTATTGGTCAGATACAGCCCCGCCTTGGCCGTGACGCCCACGATGGTGGGGTCTGCCAGCCGGGCCGTGCCGTAAATGCTGCCGCTGTCCGGGTCGAAAAACACCACGCGCACCGCAGAGAGCAGGGCTTTCACCTGGGTCTCGGACATGCCCGCGGCGAAGGTGTAAGTCACCTTGCTGCCGGAGCCCGCCGTGGAGCCCACGCCGTCGGTATAAATTCTGTCCACCGCCTCGCTCTGGAGCAGCAGGTCGGTGCTGGCATTGGAGCGGAAAGCCAGGTCCACCACATAGCCGTAAAACTCCGAAACGGTGGAGTTATTGGTGTCCTCCCCGGGGGTGGTGGCGGGGGCGGTCAGCGCGTCTAGATGGATGGCCGAAAGCAGGCCCTTGCCGCCCAGCTTATCGGTGGTCACATTGGCCGTGACCTGTTCGGCGGTGGTGGAATAGCTGCCGATATAGTCGGCAATATCCGTGAGCAGACCCTCGCCCTGGGTGGCAGTCAGCGTGACCTCCTTGGTCCGCTGGATCTCATCCACAGGGGGCAGGGTCTTGGGATTGGCGATCATGTTGGTGATGGGCTCCACCTGCTTGGAGGTGAATCGGGTATTGCTGGGGACGGGAGTCTCATTTTCCGTGCCGTAGTCCTTATAGAAAAGGCAGTTGCACAGATCAATGGCCGTGTTGGCCCGGTCGATGCTGGCCTGGAGGGCGCTTAGCTCGCTGGTGGTCACGCCGGGAGGGAAGCTGCTGGCGTAGCTGGCCAGCTCGTTGCCCTTGGCCTGGGAAACGCCCAGGCGGATGCCCTCGAAATCGCCGTTGGAAATTTGGTCGTTGGCCGCCGCCGTGGCGATGATGGCCTGCTTATAACAGGTCAGGATATAGTTCAGCGAATTGCGAATTTCCGCCATCATCACCTGGATCTCCGCCAACTGATTATAGCTGTAGCTGACGGTGAAGCCCTCCAGTTGGGAGATGGCGATGCCAATGAGGATGGAGTTGTGGTTGGTGACGGCGGCCATGACCGTGGCCTGGGCCGAGGCGCGGCTGGTCTCGAAGCCCCGCTTGGCCGCCACCAGGTAGCCCTCCCGGTCGTTGCCGCTGCTCAGAGCGCCCACGGCCCGGACGCCGTAAAGGGCGTCGCGGGTGGTGAAGGCCGCGCCGTTAAAAATGGCGGAGACGGTGTTGGGGGAAATGCGGTCCACCCGGCCATCGGGCCCGGTGCGGGGAATTTTCAGCATGGACTGGGTGTTCAGAATGCCGTTTGTCTGATTCAGCTCCGAGGGGTAGAGGACCATGGTGTTCAGGCCGTAGCTGGCGTCGCCCAGGTCCACCAGGTTGCCCCAGGTGATGTTGCTCTCCACCGCGCCCACGATGGAGATGGCATCGCCCACATCCGCCTCGATGAGGGAGGTGTTTTGCCCGGTGCCGTTGTTGAGCAGGGCGATCTCCAGGCTACCGTTGGCACCCACGGTGGCGGTGATGCCGCGAACCTCCGGGTTCGACGACAGGGTGAACCAGGCGTAGGTGGCAAGGCCCACCAGGATGGCGCTGCACAGAAGCATGGCAAATATCATCACTATTTTTTTGCGGAAAAACTCCGGCACGCGGACGGACCTGCGCCGGCGCCGATATTCTGCGTTGGTCATTTTCCAAATCCTTTCCCCGAAAGGGTCGGTGGGGTGGGTGGGGTCAGGGGTGCGCCCTGCCGCCGAAGGTATGCGGCGCCCCGCCGGGTCACTGGCCGCACACGCGGGCTATAAGCTGAATGCTGTTTTGGACGCCTGTCTCACTTGTGCCGGCGATGATCACCTCTGCCGTTTCTCCGGGGGCAAGGGTCCAGGTTATTTCCCGGTTTGTGGAGTCCATGGCGCAGTAGACGGTGGTATCATCTTCGTTTAGCATGGCCAGGTGGTCAACTGTAACATAGTCTCCATCTCCAACCTTGCATCTCATGGACAGTTCGGAGATTTCCTCGACATATTCACTTATTTCCAGTCGAAAATAAACTGTCTTGGCCGTTTTGGAGGTGTTTTGGGTCTGAAAAGTGACCTCTATGCCCTCTGGACCTTTTTTCACCGTTGGTGTCCAGCGATTTTGGAGGGTGGCGGTGAGGGTTTTGGAGGTCTCTGTTTGGTACTTGGCGTAGGCTATGCCGGGCAGGGTCAGGACGGCGCACAGCAGCAGGACCAGGGTTATGAGAATTTTTGCGTGAATCCGCTTCATGGCTGCTGCTCCTTATTGGCAGTGGCGGTGGGCTGATTTTGGGCTTTGAATACGAGTTTCAGGGAAATAGACTGGGTGGTTTCCGTGCTCGTGGCCACTGTCATATCCCACTGGGCCGCCGCGTCGATGGCGGATTTATCGGGCAGGTAGAGCCATACGCCGTAGCCGGTTTCGTCGTCAATATCTACGGCGTAGTAGTTGCCGTGGACGGTGGTTTTATCATCATAGGATTTCGCGTTGCTGTTGTATTCGCTTATATACTGCTCGAACAAGGTCTTCAAATAGCTTTCGCAGGTAGAGATGGCATAGGTTTTCGTTGTTTCCTCATATTCGCTCACGGAGGACAGTTTTCCGTCTGTGTCAAACTGTACGCGATCCAGGTCGTAGGTCACGGGCATTAGGTACTCGGGCTGGGTGTTTTCCGTCTTGCCCGTAACGGTAATGGTACTACCATTTTCCGTCACTGTGCCCAGCAGGAAATAGCCGGTGAGGTCGTATACCCATTGAAGGTGCAGGAGCTCTGTGTTGTTCCACACCTCAGTATTGGAATTTGTCGATTCTGCATCGGTGATGTGCAGGGTCTGATTCGCATTCACCTGGTACATATAGCCGGAGAGGCTGTTGATATAGTGGCGGGTGGTGGCGCCGGTTTCGTCCGTCTTTTCCACATACAGGTATAGGCGCTGCTGCATCTCGGCGGGGGTGCTGCTCTTGTCCGCCTCCACGCGGATATTCACGCCGCGGCTGGCGTCTTGATTGACGATGGTCACGGGCAGGAGGCGGGTGTCGCCGGGGTAGAGGTCGCCCAGGGCCAGTGTATTTTCGTTCTCATCGCCCAGGGTGATGGTCCCCTCGAAGTTCCACTTGGCCGTGTTCAGGGTGATCTCATTGGCCTGGATGGTATTGGTGTACCAGGCGCTGGTCAGGGCGAAGAGGATGGCGCCGATCATTAGCACTGCCAGGCTGGTGATACCCACCCGACCGGCTATGCGGCGGCGGATGCGCTCTGCCTCAGTCTTGGGCTCCCGAAACAGGCTCTGTATCTTCGCCTTGGCCCGGGTCCATATCGAATTGTTCTGATTTTGGTTCATAATGCTCCCCCTGCTGTACCATTTGGTCCTTCACTTCAGCAAGTATGCTCTCCCGCTGCGCCAGCAGTTCTTCCTTGATCTGCTTGCGCAGGGCTTCGATTTCCTCCGGCTCCATGGGCTCCTGCTCCGCCTCCGCCTGCAGGCGGGCGATATCCTGGCGTATCTGCCGCACACTGCGGCTCAGGAGCATCCCCGAGATGAACAGGCAGGGCAGGAGGATGAGCGTCAGGAAGCCCAGTCCGCTGGTTAAAAATCCGATGCCGCTTGACAATAGATCCCCCTCCCCTGTGTACCAGATCACTTTGCCGATCAGGTCGTCCTGGGTCACATATTGGCTGTCTACCGCGCCGTTGGCGTCGCCCTTGGTCTCCAGGACCGTGTGGCCGCTGCCGTCTTGCAGCACGGAGACCACGCGATGGGTGATGACCCAGCCGCGGGTGTCGCCCTCCTCGGAGCGGAAGCACACGATGTCGCCCCGGTGCAGCTCGTCCACCCGGCAATCATCTGCCAGCAGCAGGGCCCCGGTCATGATGGTGGGCTCCATGCTCCCGGTGACCACCCGGAACATGCTCTTGCCGAACAGGCTCACATAGCCGTTCACCCGCACCATCACCAGCACCGCCACCAGCAGCGCCACCATGACGGCGGCTATCCCTGCGGAGACGAAGCCGTGGGACTTCCCGGGGGCTTTGTTGGCTTTTTTCATTTGAGATGTTTCCGCCATAGGTTGGCTTGCTTTCCTTTACTGTTTTGATTGGCCTGCCAGCTCCAAATTGATCAGCAGCGTTTGCAGCGCCGCTTCGTTGGTGCAGTCCATGTCTTGGCCCTCCAGCCACACGAACATGCGGATGCGCTGGGGGACATTCTTCTTCAGGCTCACGATCACCGCGTCGGTGGTCGCGCCGGATTTGGTTATGTCATTTATATCGGCTCCATCTTGCAGGTCGCTCGCGTTTTCCACGAACCGGCCGCTGGTGATGTAGCCGGAGAGCTTGCCTTGGAGGTACTGGTCTTTCAAATACTCTCCGGCGCTTTGGGCGTCGGTGACGGTGCGCTTGGTGGCTTTGGCCTCCAGCAGGGACGTTTGCAGGGCCTGGGCCAGCTTGGTTTGCTTGCCGTCGTCGGTCAGCGTCCAGGTGGCGGCGGTTTGGGCGGCCATCTTGGTGCCGGCGCTCTCCAGCGTTACCGGCTGCACTGTCCCGTCTTTCCAGGCCAGGGGCAAAGTTTGGTTGTAGTGTCCGTCGAGCGCTGTATCGGCGTGCCAGTCGCAGTTGGGCTCGTAGATGGTGAAGCCGGTCTGCGATGTGGGCAGTTTCTCCCCTGGAACTTGATACTCACCTTTCAGGTTTTTATAGGCAGGATCATAGCTTTCGCTGGCTTTATAGCTCTCCTCGGATACGGTATCTTCGTTCACCAGGAAGCCGATGCGGAGACTGCTCTCCGCCTGGCGCTGGGACTCGTCCAGGGAGTAATTCCCGGCGGCGTTTTGGGTGACCTGGGGAAATACCTTCACATAGCTGCCGCTTTGACCGCTGCCCTGGGAGGCGGTGGACACGCGCAGGTCATAGTCCTTGGGGGCCACCACCCAAAAATCCAAATAGAGGTAGCTGCCGCCGGATTCGGGGCGAGATGTCTGGTTGGCATTGCTCAGAGTTGTGTCCTCTGTGTATTCGCCCTCTATTTGGCCGCCGCCGTCCTCCAGGGATTCATAGGTGGCGGAAAACCAGTGCTTGCCGTCGGCTGTGGACACGGGGATCAGGCCGCAAAAATCCTCGGGGATGGCCGTGCTCTCCGTCTCCAACACGCCCTGGAACGCACCGGGGTAATGCCGGCCGGTGGTGTCCGTCAGGTCCGGGGCGATGCGGATGGTGTCGGAGCCGATCTTGATCTGCATCCCCTTTACCTCCGGCGCCGTGGACATCACATACCAGGCGAAGGTCACCATGACCAGCATGGTCAGCGACAGCACGATCAGCAGTGCCGAGGTCAATATTTTGATTTGATACTGTCGTTTGAAGCTGTTCATCCTTTACCTTCTCTGGGCGCGGCGCTGGCGTATCTCCTCCTGGCGCCGCTGGGCCTCCTCCCGGAGGCGCCGGGCCAGGGCGAGGCGCTCTTCTTTCCCGGTTTGGATATGTTCGCGGCTCTTTTGCAGCTCCTCCAGCACCGGGGCAAGCTGCTTCAGGGCCTCCTGGCGCCGGGCCTGGCGAAGCCGGCGGGCTTCCTCCTCCCGCTTGGCGCGCTCCTGGCGGCGGCGCTCCTGGGCGGCCTGCTGCCGGAGCAGGCGCTCCTGGCGCTGGGCTTGCTCGTCTCGAATTTGCTGGCGCTCCGCTTCTTCCTTGCGGCGCTGCTCCTGCTCGGCGGCCAGGCGCTGGGCCTCCAGGTATTCCTGCTGCCGCCGGGCCTCCTCGGCCTTTTCCCGGGCTATGCGGCGCTGCTCGAGGCGCTCGGGCAGGTGCTCCCGGAAGTATTCCAGTTCTGCGTTAAGCATATTCTTTCTGCGGCGCAGCTCGGCTTCACGCTGCATTTGCTCGTAAAGCTCCTTCTGCTTTTGCAGTTCTTTTTCTTTTCGTATGCGCTCCTGCTGGGCGGCTTTTTCCGCCCGAAGGCGCTGGCGCTCGGCCTCCTGGGCCTCCTTGGCCCGCTTGGCTTCCTCCAGCTTTCGCTGCTTCTGCTCCTCTACCAGGCGCAGGCGCTCGGCCTTTTCCTCCTGCATGAGCTGCTCTTTGGTCAGCTCCTCGATGAGGACCTTGCGGATCTCCACATCGGGCAGGTCGTAGTCCTCCGTCAGCTCCTCGATGATCTGATGGATGAACTTGGGCTTCAATGTGCGCTGCTTTGGCTTGCGCTTTACGGGGAGGGCCCGGTCGCGCTCGTCCTCCAGGTGGCCCTTGAGGACGATGTAATTGAACAAAATGTTGTGAAAAATGTCGCGCTGGAAGGTCTCGTCAACCTCCGGGTTCTGCTCCACCACGGCGATGGCGTAGCCGATCTGGTCGTAGCTGCGCAGAAATTCCAGCAGCTTCACCGCGGCCTTGTAGTCCGGGTTCCGCTTCAAAATATTGGTCTTGTGGATGGCGCCCTTGACCCGCTCGAACTGGGTCATTTGGTGGGCAAAGGGGGAGTTCATGAACACGCCCAGCACCCTGTACAGGCGGCTGATGCGGTCGAACATATCGCGGTTTTTGGCGTCGGTATCCAGGATGCTCTCGGTGTTGCGGATGTGGAGAAACATATCCAGGTGGACATGCTCGGTGGCGCTCTCCATGTCGCTGCGGAGTTTGAGTTTGGCGCCGAACTCGTCGTTCATGGCCTGGAAAAGGGCGTCGTGGCGAATTTTCACGAAGTGGTAGGCCATCTCGATGGTGGTGAAAACCAGGCGGTTTTCATAGAGCCCCAGGCTCTCCTCCCGGTACTTCTGCATGACGCGGCTGGGGCGGACGCTGCCGGTGTCGGCGTCGTAATTCTCCACCAGGCCCGCGTGGCTGGCCAGGTGGCGCACCACATCCTGACCGGTTTTCTTGGCGTGGGCCACATTGACGATGAGCTCGTCCTCTTTGATCTCCTGGCGGGGCAGGTTGATGATGTGCTGGAGGCTCTGAAGGGACTGCTCCACCGCGTCTACCCAGGCGGGGTCGACGGACTTGACCTCTTTGCGGTTGGAGAACTGAATTTCGTTGTCGGCCTTGGAAACGGCGTCCATGAAAAACTGATAAAACTCGTTGCTCCCCAGGGCGCGCAGGACGCTGCGGGTGAACTTGTTGTAGACCTCGTCCACCGGGAGGGCCCCGTTTTTCTTTTTCGTTGTCTGCGCCATAAGGATCGTCCTCCCTGTTCGGTTTGATCGGCTGAAAAATATGTTTTGTGTCAGAAATTCCCAATTCTATCCATGAAAATGGCACAGCTGTGCCAGCCTCCGGGGCGGGTGCGCCGACGAAAAGCTGTCACAGCATGAGCAGAGTCGATTTGGTTGCGCAAAGCATTTTCTTCTCTTGCAAAACGCGGCCCTCCTTTTGGGTATTCTGACCGTGTTTGGGTTCTAAATGTGCTCAGTCCGCTATTTGCAGCTTGGTGGCAAGGCCCACGCTGCCGGCGGAATAGTAGGTCTCCGGCTGGTAGCCCATGACTTGCAGGGTCACATCGCCGGAAACGGCGCCTTTATCCAGCTGCACGCGCTCCACATACTGGCCGGGCTTGAGCAGCCCCGTTTCGCCGATGACCTCGTTATCGCTGTTGAGGATACGGAGCTTGGACCAAACCGTGTTGCCCTCGTCATTGGTAAAGTAGACGGGCAGGCTGCCGGTGCTGTCGGCGTTCAGGACGCCGCAGACATGGACGCTGTAATCGGCGCTGATGGTCAGGGCGGCCCAGCCCAGGGACGAGTCCACGGTGGGGGCGCCGTTTACGGCGTCGGACTCGAACTTGGGGGGAACAAAATTGCTGCCCTTTTCGCCGGTGTTATACTCCTGCTGCGCCTTGGTCTCGGTGAGATGGGGGCCGTTTCTATTCCAGTCGATCCACCAGCCGCTCCAGATCCAGCGAGCCAGGATCAGAAAGGCAACGGCCAGTATCTCCACGGCGAGGATGAGCTTATGAGCGCGCAGGGAGCGCTGCTGCTTTTCTGTATACTGCACAGGTTGGGCCATGGTCTGTTTCCTCCTAAAATGCTGCGTATGCGCCGGGGGCGCAAGGGAATTACGGATCGTCACACCAGTGACATCGGCCACTGATCCGCAAGGATATTTTTGTGTGCGCCCGGGCAAGGGGCAGCGCGGGGGGCTGCCCTTTGCCCGGGCCCGGAGCGCGGGGGCTCCGGGCCGGGGTAACTGGCCTGTGGTGGTCAGTGCAGGGTTTAGTTCTTTGTGACGGTAATCGTGCCGATGTCTGCTGTGGTCTTACCTTCCGGCAGGGTAGGCGTGCCCGTCAACACACACACGAGGGTGAGCTGGTTATTCGGCTGGACCGTAACCGTGGCAACGCCGTCCTTCACAGTTACACCGTCCTGCTCACCGAAGCCCAGGCTCACGCCATAGTTGCCACTACCGCTCAGTTGGACGGTATAGGTAACGGGGGTGTTTTTCAGGTCGTTGACGAAGAGAATGCTGCCATTGGCAACGGTGTAGGACTTATCGCCCACCTCGTAGGTCTTGCTGCCTGCGGTGTGACGCCAGGTGAAGGAATCCATCGGCTTCCAGGCACCACTGGTGTCAGCCAGGCCGTTCCACACATAGGCGGCGGCGTTGCGGACATACTCGAAGCTCAGGTCGCCCATGTAGTAGGCGGCGGAGGTGGTGACATCGGTGCCCTTGGGCTCTGTCCAAATGTAGAGCCTTGCATCCATCGCATCGACATTATCCAGTCTAACACTATAGCTGTTCGGATTGCTCGCATTCAGATTCGTTACTTCGCAGCCGTCTGCAATGTACCTACTTACTGTTATATCATCTCCACAAAAGACGAACACCCCACTCGGCTTTGCGTCCATCGTATCATAGTAATAATAGTTACTTGGCACATTGTTTATGTAGGCAACAACTCTCTTTGCGTAGGGCTGGATGGTGATCGTTTGACTTGTACTGCTGTAGCTGCTGTAGGTGACTTTTTTCGTTAAGCTCCGTCGATCTGTCTTACTACCCGATACTTCATTGATATAGCAGTTATCATATCCATCAGGCAGTGTATAGGTTACATTGTTCCCCTCCCAAGTATGACGGTCTGCTGTAACATCTGTTTCCTCGAAGGGGTTAATAAACACATCCCCTTCATCAGCTAGCAAATACTCGGTATAATTATACACTTTGTTGTTCTTCTTATCCCTGATGGTCCAGTTAATCTTATTGCTAAACACTTTGCTGGTGTTCTCCAAGGTCAATTTAACCGTGGTGTCTTTGGTGATCCCGGTCAGCGTACAGCCCATCTTTTCTTCGATAATCACCGTACCTACCTCGGCGATTTTAAGGTCATTGACCTTTGCCTCGTCACCGTCCTGGATTTCAAAGCCAACAACACATCTGCCATTCCACGAATCGGGCCATTCAGGTTTGTATTGCACCGAATCAGTGCCTTCAGCAACACAATATTCTGCCAAAGGTGTACCCAACTTGGACGCATCCACAAACTTCACGGTGTAAGCATAGGGCTTCAGCACCAAGGTCGCAGTGGAGTCATTTGCGACATCATACAAGAAGTTTGTTGTTTTATAGCTGTATGTATAGCACTCAAAGGTGCGGCTCATCTCCGGATTAGTAAAGCCCCACTGTTTTTGCAAGTTGTTACTTCCATCATCCAGCGGGATAGTATCAGTACCCTCATTTGCATATTCAACTGTGTAGTTCCCCGCAGATTGTGGCACAGTGTAAGTGCTAAAGAACTTTTCGTAATAATAGTCCTCTCGGTAATAGGTACTTACAGTTCCATCACTCAACAGAGACTCATAGTATGTTTTCTCGTTTTCGTAATCATAACTCATCTTTTGTCCGGTGTAATACTCCACATAGCCACCATCGTAAGATGCGTCATCAGATTTGGAAACTTTCCATGTCATCTTGGCTATGTAGTTTCGGGTTTTAACTTCCAACTTCACATCTTTGTCGGTAAGCTGCACAGCCAGTGTATCGCCGAGCTCTTGTCGAAGTTCATCGTTCACCTCATTCGTGCCGCCAATGGAGCAGCCGGAAATCACCGTGATCTTTGTAAGCAGGTTTTTCTCGCCGTCTCCGGGAATCGTCCAACGATACTCGTCATCATTGGTATACTTACTTACAATGGAAGAAGTTGCGTGCTCAAGGTTATATTCGCTGGTGGCCCATCGCCCTGCAACAATTGCTGTTTTCTCGTAGTTTATAGTGCCGTTGATGCAGTGCTGATATTCTGTCAGATTTACCGTTACGGTGACGGGGCCGGTGACATTGCCCAAGGACAATGTGCGCTTATCCTGGCTGATGGTTACGGTAACATTGGCATCGCTGACAGAGCAATTGCCCATTTCTGCGACCCACCAGGCATCATCGGGCTGGGTGATGGTGTATGTATGCTCGCTGGAATTCACTTCCACAGACTTACCGGTGGGGTCTATCACATTCCAGGTCACGGACGAAGTCACATCTTTGGCATAAACCGAGATTGTCATGCCGGTATTAACATTATTCAGCGTAACGGTTTTGCCGTTATTACTCAGCGTGTAGCCAGTGCCTTCTGCGAGCACTTCCCCAGCTACAGTCACCTTGGTCACGGTGCCTTCAAATGTATGGCTGGCGGTATTTTCCGTATCGGCCAGATAGGACACTACGGTGTTATTCGCTTTAGCTGCCGTTTCACTGTAAAATTCATTCCAGGTAACAGTCTTAGCATAGTTCTTGCAGGTCAGGGTGATCGTTGTGTCCCCAGTCAAATTGAGCAACTGCACCTGCTTCCAGCCATCGGTAAGGGCATTATTGTAGTTCGTGCTCTGCACAGTGCGGTAGTCTTTTTCTTCAACGCCGGAAATGGCCGTAATGACAGTGTCATCCGGGGCTTCCAGTACCGTGCTGCTCTTGGACACATAAACAGTCTTATCGGCTTGCGTAATTCCGTCATATTTCACGGTCAGGGCAAACTGATACCAAAAGTTATTATTTTCGCTGCGCTGGTAGGTGCCCGTGTTCTTTATGCTTGCAAGCTGGGTGGGGTTCTCGCTTAGGTTGCCGAGAGGAGCTATCCAACCCTTGTTGATGGCATAGTAGTTATCACCGGCTGCCACATAAGTTATACCCGATGCAGGGGTTTCGGGCGGGGTATAGCTCAGTGTCAAGCTTTCATTTACGCGCTTGCCGTCGTACTGGAGCTGGTTAATTGTAACCTTCGCGCTACCGCCCGGTTTCGCCAGCAGGCCGCCGTGGTTGGTGCTCTGGGACAGCGTACCCGACAGGATCAGGGTGCCGTTCAGGTTCAAGGCCGCGTCGGTATTTGGTGTAGTTTTACTCTCTTTTACAATGCCAACGGACTGGATATGCGTTCTGAATTGGTTATAGGACCAGATTTCCTGATAATCTTCTTTGCCATAGAAATACAGGTCCGAACCCTTATTGATCTGCAGGGTTCCGTTGACCGTCAGTTCTGCACCGGGCAGGAACTTCAGGTCATAGTTGGTTTCCAGGGTCGCGCCTGCAGCCACTTCGATGGGCATATTGTCACTGATGGCCAAGACATTTTTGGAGGTATCAATGGTCATCATAGAATGATCGATCTGCAGGAAGTTCATGGTGACCTTGCCCTGGTTCAGTGTGACATGCAGCTTGTCTTCGGCGTAATTATACTTGGTGCTAATCGAGGCATAATTGTCCATTACGAACATGCAGGGCGTGTCCTTATTAGCGTCGTTGGCAATGACGCGCACATCCGCCAACACAGCTTTATACCCACCCAGCCAACCAGCCAGTACAGCTTGCGCTCTCATGGTAGCACCATACTTGTAAGTAGTATCCACCATGTTGTTTTGCAGATAATACATGGTGATGGGCATAAGTTGCTGATAGACTGCCGAGGTATAGGTGCCGCCGCGGTAGTCGGTAATCTGCATCATCTGAATAAGGGAACCGCCGTCCTCGACATTGATCTGTCCGTTGTGCGTGCCGGAGGTATGGTTTATATCCGTGACATATCCGCGGGCGTAGAGCTTGCCGCCGTTATTGACCTGCACCGTGCCAGCCACGACCATCTGGCCGTAGTCACCCACGATATGGGACTGGTAGGACACGCCGTTGTCCGCGCCCTGGAGGGCGTTGACCAGCAGGGTGCCGTTTACATTCAGGTTGCAGTTTTCAGGAACGGTGAGGGTGCGGTAGGCCGTGCCGACAGCAGAGGATGTGACCCCAAAAGGATTGCTCGCATCGCTCGTATTCACCACATCTGTGGCCGAGGTGCTGCGGGCATCGCTATAGGGCACCACCAGGGTCACGCCGTTGGGGATGGTAAATGTGGTAGAGTTGGTATTTTCCTGACGATTCATCGTGCTGCTGAGGGTAACATCCGTCAGCAGGACCACGTTTTTCTCGGGGCCGTTCAGCGCGGCGTTCATTGCATCGTCCCAGTAATAGTAATTGCCGGAGAGCTTGCCCGAGCCGGGAATCTGGTAGCTGGGCGTTTTCTCTGTCGTGTTTGAAACGAACACGGGGCAGATGCTGGCGGTGTTGACGGTGGAGCCGTCGACGGTGACAGGATTATTCTGAGACAGGGGCGTACCACTCTCGTCTACCCACATATAGAAGGCGTAGCCATCGCTGCTGGTTGCGGTGAGGGTGACGGTCTCGTTCTCCGCGGGGTTGAAGGAGATGGAAGAAGCTGTAGCGCCCGCAGCCATGGTCACACCGATTTCTTGGTTGCTGCTTGCAGCGGTGTAGCTGCCGTTTTCGGGGGTGAGGAGGGTGAGCTGTGTGCCAGACACTTCTGCAGCTTGAAGTTCAGTAATGCTTAAGTCCACTTCAGGCGCACTCTTTAATCCGCCTTTTTCGGCCGCATTTGCAGTCAGCCAAATCTCAATCGAAGCATCTTTTGCGATGGCTCCACTGGTGTATTCGCCTTCGGCAGTTTCGCATGTGGTACCGCCGATCACCAAGACATGGGTAGTATTCTCTTCCGTTACTTTATAGTTAAAGCTTAGAGAAATCTTCTTGTCGCTCTTATTCGTGATCTTCAACACGGTTGTATTGGCGGTATAACTACTACGGCTCTCTGTTTCGCATTTTACCCAGCCTTGCAGCCCGTTGCTATTCTCATAAGTCCATTCCTCAAGTGCTTTGCCCGAACTATTCTTCTTATACTCGGGGTAGCTGGTGTCGTATTCGCCTTTCGGGGTGGGGCGGGACAGTTCTAGAGCTGTGCTGCTTATTTCGATAGTCTTTGCTTCGTCCGGGGTAATAGTGATTGTTTCTGCCGTGGCTACGGCGATCAGGGTCACGACCAGGGCGCAGGACAGGAGGGCGGTCAGGAGTTTGGCTATGCGGGGCATATTCCGCACTCTTTTTCTTATCTCAGCCATGGGTGCGCCTTCTTTCGGTTTTTGTTTGTTTTTTTCATTCTATGGGTTCCTCCTTTGCATTCTCAGCCTTTGTGTTTGCATTGGGGTTCATTTTATTTTTGAGGGCTTTGCCGCGGCGCAGGGCTGCGGAAGGCACGCCCTTCAGCCCCGTTCGCAGGGGTTAGCGGGGGTGCAAAAGCCATGCGGGGTCAGGTGGTCTCAGCCTTTGCGATGGTCACGGTCAGGG
Source organism: Clostridium sp. CAG:413 (assembly GCA_963650985.1). Classification (GTDB taxonomy): domain Bacteria; phylum Bacillota; class Clostridia; order Oscillospirales; family Oscillospiraceae; genus Vescimonas. Next base: position 9,625 of record CAVJNL010000141.1, on the reverse strand, counting down.
TGCCGATGGTGATGGGGTCTCCATTGTTGGTATCCTTGATGGCGCCATCGGTGATCTTGCAGGTAGCACTTGTGCTTTCGTTGTCGATCGTGACATTGAAGAGTTCAGTGCTGCTGAGACTTTCGACTTGGGTTGTAGCATAATTTTCGACAGTAACGGCACTGTCAGCTTTTGCAAACGTCATGGTTTTGGTTTCAATTCCTGTAGTCTCGATATCCTTGGTTATGCCGTTGTCAGCAGCGCCAGACTCGGGCTTTTTGCTGTCTGCCCAGGTGGCCGTTGCCTTCACAGCAACATTTGACCAGTTTTTTACATCCACCTTGATCGTCGCTGTACCACTCCACTTGCCGTTCACATCATAACGGCCCATGGTGGCGGTCGGCTTGGATTCAGTCGACGCGTCGCTGTTGGTCAGCTTGGTCTCCGTTTCACTACCGTCAGTGGTCACATTGTACACATTCCACACGTAGTCGGTGCTATTCACGGTATAGGTCAAGCTAGATGTAACAAACCACTCCATTTCCACATAATAAGTTTCATTTGTGTTAGTAAAGGCTGCTACGCTGCCCCTGGCGGGGACTGTGATCTCCGTTGTGTCTGTGGTAGAACTACTAACAAGAATTTTTACCGTACCCGATGTATCCCCCGCCATGGCAGTGACGTTAAGGCTCATGACCATGACCAGGGCGAGGATCATACACATGATCTTCTTCATTTTTTTGTCCTCCTGTTTTGGATAAAATTTTGTATTTGCACCTCTCAAAATGAGATTTACAACAAGATTATGATGCCGTCTCAGCTGACGGTGATGTTCACGGGGATGTCCGTGGAGCCTGTCGAAAAACCCTCCGGGTTTTTCCGACAAAGGGCCTGCAGTCTGCTGCGCGCATAATTTTTGTGCGGGGCACAAAAATTCCACACTGGCAGCCTGAGAGGTATTTTCTCTCACGCACATGTCGCGAGAGAAAATGATTTCAATTTTTTGCCGCCTGCGGACGGCAAACTCTGCGAGGCTTTTATGACACTTTGGCGCGGCAAGGCCGTGTATGTGCTTATCAACCGACGGTATATCAGCTGACGGTGATGTTCACGGGGATTTCCGTGTTGACAATGGCTTTTTCGCCGGTCTCCTCATTATAGAACAGGACGCGCATGACACCGGAGTAAACGCCGGTGGTCAGGGTGACGCCCTCCTCCAGGTCGGCGCTGAGCTGCTCCACATAATAGCCGGGAGGCAGGACGCCGGACTCGGCCAGCAGGTATTCATCGGGCTTGCCGGTGGTCTCATTGGTGCCGCCGTACACGATGATCTGCAGCACCATGGCCTGGGTGGAGCTGCCGGGGTTGGCAAAGGACAGGGTCACTTTGCCCGAGGCCATGTTATAGCTCAGATCGGTGGAATAGGACAGGGCGACCTTGCCGCCGCCCTGGGAGGCGGTGAACTTGCCCTGGCCGTCGTCGGTTTGCTTGGCATCGGGGTCGATGGTGATCAGGGGATAGTCCGGGGGGAGCACGACCTTGCCATCGTCGCCCAGCTTGAACCAGCCGAGGCGAAGGATCAGCAGGATAATGAGAAGCAGCAGCACCAGGGCCGCCCAGCGCAGCTTGCGGCGCTCACGGGTGAATTGCCGATCGGCCTCCTGCGGCGGCGAAGGCTGCTCCCCGGCGGTGATCTGTTCAGTTTTATTTTCGCTCATTTGGTTTCTCCTTTTTCCTGGGGGTCAGGTCAGTTGCCGGTGGTCTCGTCTTCCTTTTCCTCCTCTTTCTTCACGAAATCTGCATACTCCATGGGCTTCAGGGTCTTCTTTTCGGTCGCGAACTGCAGATTGACGGAGCCGGAGAGGGTGAAGGGCTGGTCCGGGGTCAGGAAGGCGTTCTGCACCTCGTCACCGTCCAGGTAGACCAGGGCGGTGATGGCTTTGGGGGTGTCTTGGATCAGGTCGGTGATGGACTGGTTTGCGGCTTTGCTTAGGCTCAGCTTGCCACCCATTGTGCTCGCGCTGTATATGTACAGGTTTGCCGTTACCTTGACTGTCTCGCTGCTCGCAAAGTCAGTAAATTTAATGCTATCATTGTCTTCATCCACCATGGCCACACACAGAATGTTCCAATCTCCGTTGTCCACCAGGAATGCCACGCGCAGGCACTTCACCAGTTCTCTTGCGCGCTCTGCGGCGGAAGCATCCTCAAGATACTCCTGGGTACTCTTCCGCAGCCAAAGCTCCACGGTGCTGCCGTTGCCCTGGGTGGTTGAGGTCGAGGGCAGGCGGCCCTCGGGCGTGTCAGACTCTTCGCCGGTCACACGGTCTACCGCGTTTTGCTGCAGGATCAGCTTGTCGGACTCAGAGGAGCGGAACGCCAGGTCGACGGAGTAGCCATAGGCGTTTACCTTATCAACGGTGGTGATCACATATTTTACGCTGCCGTCCGCCTTGAGGCCCGAGGTGGCGTTGTATACGGCTTGGAGGCAGCCGGTGTTTGTTTCGGGGGAGTAGCCGAATTCGTAGCCCCACACTACATCGTCAGCGCCGGGTCTTTCGGCGGTGGTTGCGCGAATCTGGGTCAGGTAGTAGTAGGTGTCACCATCAAGCTCTTCCTTCCTCTTTATTTGTCCGCTTTCAAAATCTCCGGCCAGTGCAGCCAAGCTGGAAAAAAGGCCCGATCTCGCAAGCATGTAAAAACGGGACGGCAGCTGTGTCTGCTCGGTACTATATTCGTGATAATACTTTTCGCTAGGTATGCTCTGTATCTCATCCCAAAGCGTACGCGGCATATTTGAATTATTTTTTTCGTCAGTAACATATATGCCTCTATGCATTGCAGCGTCTATCTCAAAAAGACTTAATATGGAGTTTGATATTTCTCGACTAAACTCACTTTGCTCGTCCGACGTCATCGAACTATCCTTAGCTGCCAATTCCTTCACTCTTGGTTTTTCCAGCCCATTCTGCGCACGTTGAATGCGGGTCTGAACATCTGTGGTGGCATCCGCCGCACTCATTACGCTGGCATATGCAGCGACAAGTTCTGTATTCTCAGGGTTTTGCTTTTCAAGTTCTTCCTTATTCTTTTCCGCTATTTTATAGACAGTTTCCTCCTCGTTTTCGTCATTTTTGTTGCCTATCGGAAGAGTCAGGAACTTTGCATACAGGTCGGAAAGCTCCTGGGATTCTTTTGTTTCTTCGTTCATCGGATAATTCGTTGTGTCCGCAGCGGCGCATGCCAAAAGTGCATAGCGGACGCTCTTCGCCGACTTTGCCTGTATATCCGAAAAGCTACTCAGCAATGTCAGAATGCATTCATAATTATTCACATCATATACTGCGCCATTACCTTCCGGAAATAATTTCCCGCCGGTATCGCTGCCATTTCCTCCGCCGCTGAGGTTCACCGTGTTGAAAAGAATGGTGGATATCCCCTCTTGGTTTTTGTCCATCGTATCCACGAGGTCTTGGCGCAGGGAGGTGCGGAGCTCCAGGATCTGCTGGCGGGTCGTATCGATCAGGCTTTGACGGTTCAGGGTCTTTTCGTCCTTACTGCCATTCTTTACGCTCTCATCGTCGGTATATACAAGTACGCCGTGCATGCTGCTACCAGCAATTTTTTCATATGTTTTATCATTCCAATACATGGAATTTAGGTTGGCCAGGCTGGAAATGCGGCCGTCTTGGCCGTAGACCGGCATTACAAGTGGGCTGTTTTTGTTCACAGTGCCGTCTGCATTCAAATTCAGTCGGGCAGGCAGCAGGGACAGGCCCTCCAGGCCGTAGGTGTTGCCGGACAGGTCTACCACATTGCCCCAGGTGCTATTTGCGTTTTTCAGTGTGCCGACTGCACTGGAGGAACCCACGCTGTCCAGAATTTCGCCTACGGTGTCGCCGGTTTGCAGCGCGATCTCCAGTGCTCCGTTAGCGCCTGCGGTGGTTTGCATCTCGGTTACTTCCGGGGCGGTGGAGAGGATGAACCAGGCATAGGTGGTCAGGCTCAGGAGAATGGCAGACACCAGCAGGAGGGAGGTCGCCGCCATCAGCTTGGACTTGATGCCTTTTTTCATTTCCAGGATCTCGCTTACTTGCACTTTGGGTCTCCCTCCTTAGTTATTCTTCTTCAGGTATTCCAGGTAATCTTTGCAAATGCTCATTTTATTTTTGCCGAAGAGCTTATCCAGGTAGCCCTCGAATTTGGTGAGCTGGTCTTTCATGAAGCCCAGGCTCAGGGACTCGAATTTGCGCAGGACTTTTTTGGCTACCATGAAGTCCACTGCTTCCATTTCTGTGCCGCCGCAGGCTATGTAGGCGGGGACGAAGTCGCGCATCTGCTTGATGATACGGTTACCGAAGGCCAGCTTGAAATTCTTAATAAGGTATGCGTTCAAGTCCTCCAGCTTCTTTTCCGTGTCTGCGGACATGGGATAGCTCTCCCGGGCCTGGGCGAACAGGGCCTCCAGGTGCTCGGTGGAGACGGTGACGGCCTCGGTCTTCTCGCACTCGAAGGGCTCGGCGCGGCTATCCAGGTCGATGGGGATGGCGCGGTCATAGACCTTATCCGCCACGGCGAAGGTGGAGTCGTCGTTATTGATTGTGCCCACGAACCACACATTATCGGAAATGGGAATGACGCCGTTATCAATGAGGCAGGGGTCATTGTCCCACACGGCGGAAACGATGTCCACCTTCCAGTCGGACTTGATGGGCATTTCCAAAATGGACAGCATCTCGGCGAAGTAATACTCCACGCGGGCGATGTTCATTTCGTCCAAAATCACCAGGTGCGGGTCGCGGTAATAATTGGCCTCGTAAACGGCCTTTAAGAACTCCGTTTCGGTGTATTTTTTGGTAAATTCGTTATAGTAGCCGTAGAGCTCCGTGCGTTCGCGCCAGGCGGGCTGCACCGGGACCAGGCTGGTGTCCTTGCCCACGAACTTGCCGAAGGCGTAGGCCAGGGAGGTTTTACCGGTACCGGAAATACCCTGCAAGATGATGATGCGGGCGGTGCCCATGGCGGCCACGAAGGAGCGCATCATGCTGATGTCGTAGAACAGGCCCAGCTGAGAGGCCGCGTACCTGCGGAAGCGCTCGCAGAACTCCGGGAGGGTGATGGCGTTGTCGTACACGGGGGGCTTATACTCGGTTTTATAGTAGTTATCCACCATGGTCAGGCGGAAGAAGCGGCTGTCCTCGGGGTCCACGCAGGGGGACGACAGGGTATTGCGGCTGCCGGAGGGCACAAACTCCTCGGGCTGCTCGTCCTCAGCCAGCTGGTTCTCAATGTCCTGCTGGCTCATGCCCAGCTCGGCCATCTTCATCTGAATGAGCTTGTCCTTTTCATAATTGGAGCGCAGGAGGTCGCGCTGCAAGTCCTTCACCTGCTTGATAAGCTCCTCGTGCTCCTTTACGGGGACACGGAAGCGGAACAGGCGGCGCAGCAGGCGCACCAGGAAGATCAGGGCGATGACGATGATGGCCAGCAGCAGAATATTCGCCACCAGCATCAAGATCCAGTCGCCGGTGGAGAACTCCCCGGCGTACTCCTGGATGATCTTCATGCGCTTGGGAAAATTCAGCAAATCGCCCAGGAAGGTGAAGAAATCACTGAATACATTCCACAGGGAGCGGCCAATGTTGCCGAAGTCCTGCAGGAAATACTTCATGAAATTACCCGTTGTGCTTTCTCTCCCCTTCCTGTGCTATGGTCATGGGTCAGTCTTGACCGTCGGTTTTGTCTTCTTTGGCGGCCTCGGCGTTTTTCTTCATTTCTTCCCGCAGCTCCTGCATCATTTCCGCTTTCAGCTTTTCGCGCAGCTCGGCTTCGATGGCGGCACGGTCGGGCGCGGGCGGGGCTGTGGGCTGGGCCATGGGAATGGCCTCGGCCACGGCGGCGGCGATGGCCTCCTTCTGCTTCTCCCCGGCGGCGGCATCCCGGGCATCCTGCTCCATTTGGAATTTCAGGCGGTTCTTGACGCTCTGATACTCAAACAGGGTGCGGAAGAACTGCACCAGGTGGAACAGGAAGAACGCCGCCACGGGAATGACGATGCAAATGAGGAATCCCTTGCTGGTTTGCAGGAAATCCAGGGCCTTGCCCACGCCGCCGATGCGGGCGGCGTATTTGCCCACCACCTCGGACTCGTGGACGGTGAGGGAGTCGGCGATGGTATTGTTATCGCCCTTGGTCTCGAAGATCAGGTAGTCTCCGCCGTCATAAATATTGTTGATGGTATGGGTGTTGAGGACGCGCTGGCCGTTGATAACGGTCCAGTAGGTGATGATGTCGCCCACCCGGAGCTTGGAGGGGTCCTTGACGGCCTTATCAATGATGAGGTCGCCGGGCATGAGGGTAGGGTACATGGAGTCCGTCTGCACGGAGAACACTTCCACGCCCAGGATATTGGGCACGCCGTTGCCCGACTTGGACACGAAGGACACATAGGCGCACAGCGCCGCGATGACCAGCGCCACGGCCAGGATGATGTTCACGGCCAGGCTGGCCTTTTGCCGCCCGGTGCGCTTCTCCTTGACCGCCTCCGGGTTCGCGGTTTTCTCTCTCATAGGGAGCATTCTCCTTTATGTAATCAATTCGCTGTATCTATTTGAGCAGCATAAGCTGGTAATAATCGAGGTCAGGATGGTCTTTTATTGGTCCTCTTGCCTAAAGGGGGCTGTCGGCGGAGCCGTGACCGGGGGATTTTTCCCCGCACTGGGTTTTTGCCAATGAATTACTATCTTCCACGCAAGTATCCCTCCACCAGCCTGCGGCTGGTCCCCCTCCCTTTAGGCAAGGGAGGCTATTTTGGGGGGACGGCGACCCTTCCGGCGCTTCGCGCCACCTCCCCTTACGCAGGGGAGGCTTTTTTGGGGGGTGCGTGATAGAGTTGGAAAAATCAGCGGCGCCCCGCACCTCTTGCGAGGCGCCGCCGGGAGATATATACGATCAGGGTTTTGCTATGGTGGATCAGCCACCTTGGTCAGCAACAGTCAGCTTATAGGAGCCGGTATGGACGCCGCTATTATCCTTATAGGTAGCGGTAATGGTCACTTCGCCAGCAGCCACGCCCTTCACATTACTATTGCTTTCAATCGTTGCGATCGTCTCATTGCCGGAAGTCCAGGTCACACTAACCTCACTGCCGTTCATGGTCACTTTGGGGAGAGCAGCAGTGTTGTTTACTGCAACCGTCTTCTCAGCTTCATCTGCGATGGTCAGCGGAGTGGCGGCGTAGTTTTTATAGCTCATGGGCTGGAGGTCAGCATCTGTGCAGAATTGCAGGTTCATCGTGCCGCTCACCTTATCCATGGCGTGATCCACAGCGCCGCCGTCGATATACACCAGGGCGGAGATAGCCATGGGGGTGTTACCTGTCAGGGCAACGATGGTGTCGTCAGCCTCTGCAGTCCCGTCACTCCCAGCTGGGTTAGTCTTTTTTTGCTCACCCAATTCCACAGCGCCATCTTTCGTGATCGTATAATTGCACATGTGCAGGGCGTAGGTATTGTCATTCTCAGTCGTAGGCTGAGAATCCATAGCGGCCACACCCAAAATCGTGTTATCAGCCGTGTTAATGAATACTACGCGCAGAGCTTTGGCCAGCTTGGCCGCATCCGCGCCGTCGGTCACGGTAAAGGTAGAGCCAGCTCCCTGTACGCCCTCTTCGTTGCTGCCAGAAACGCGAGACTTCGCGCCGGAAAGCAGGAGCTTTGCGTCAGACGCATTGGTGCGGAACGCCAGGTCAACAACATAGCCATAGGCAGTATTGAGGACATTTTTGTCCTGTGTTGACCCATTGGGGGCTTCCAATTTTCCCACTTCCGTAGTCGCAGCAGTAAAGTACGGAGTGGCCGCAGCCGTGTCGCTCACTTCAATCGTAATCGTTGCATCGCTGGCTTTAATCGCATTCTGAATCGACAAGTCAAATTCTGCAGATACATACTCACCCACAAAGTTGGCTATATCGCAGTATGCTCCTTTTGTAACCGAGATTTTCGGTTCATTCATCAAGCCCTCAACAAGCGCCGTTTGCTCAGGGGTAGCGGTATTATCCAAATACGCCTTTGCCGCCTCTTTTATGTTGCTTCCTTCCAGCTGGGTGCCATTGAGCTTCAAGGTCTTGGAATCCATCAATGCATTGATGGCAGCTTCGATTTCACTCCAAGTAAAGGTGCCCTCCGTTTTTGCAGCAGGAACCTCAATTTGGGTCAGAGTTCTATTAAGGGTGTCATACTTATCAATCAAAGCCAGCACAGAGCCCATTCCATCCACGCTAGTTAGATTAGTTTTAATCGCACTGAGATCTACACTCTCAGCCGCGACACCGCTCGTGCTAAGCATATAAGCATTATAGGCATACTGTACAGCAAGCTTGATCTGCTCCGCAGACGATTGCAGGGCAGTCTTGGCAGCTCTTATGGTCTCAACATCATCGTTAGTATAAGTCGCACTATCAGACGTTTTACTCTTCACTGCCATAGCAGCCATTTTCTGGCCGTGGTTGTTCAGAGAAGCCTCCGCAATGGATTTTACGGCTGCCACGGCGTTGTTGTAGTTTCTCTTGGCGGCTGCGAGACCAGCAGCAATGGGGTCAGCATTCGTGCCAGTACCAATGGCACGGACACCGTAGCTGTCACTATCATAGCCCTGGAAATTGGCGGTCTTAGTGTCATACTTGGCTGCAAAGGTGTCACCCTTCAGCTCCGCCACACGGCCATCGGTGCCGTAGGCAGCGTACTTCAGCATGGAGCTCATATCACCGATTTTGCCCTTATCCGAGCTATTCATATTCAGTGCAGCGGGATACAGGGTCATATCGTCACTGGTGAGGCCATAATATTTGCCGCTCAGGTCTACCAGGTTACCCCAGGTGCGGTTGGAATCTTCCACGGCTTTGCCTGCCAGTGCATTGGAATCGCCCACGCTGGTCTTGATCTGATTATTAAGAATATCACTCAAATTATCACCAGCATAATCCACCAGCGCCATCTCCAACGCGCCGTTGGAGCCTACGGTGGTGCTCATGCCCTTGACTTCGGGGGCCGTGGAGAGGATGAACCAGGCGTAGGTGGTCACGCTGACCATGATGGCCGACACCAGCAGCATGGACACAGCGGCCATGAGCTTGGACTTCAGCGTGCGCTTGCGGCTCATCAACTCCGTTGCCTTTTTATTTTCCATAGAGATCTTCCTTTCATTGACTTGCGTGTTTACTTCCCGCCGGAATTCTTTTTGCATACATTCCACAGCAGAGCATACCCCGTCTATCTGCAGAACGAAGAGATTTGCTTATTGAAAGCCACACGATCAACCTGCACTTTCGCAAATCCGCGGTGAAAACAAATCAGCTTGGGGCAGATTTGTTCGCACAATTTTCAATAAAACACTTCTCCTTTCCGCAAATTTCCGTGATTTTAGTTCCCGGTGAGAACTATGCACCGCCGCCTGTCTATGGGCGGGCGCGGGGGACATACATTATTTTAATGGGGGTGGGGGGTGCCCCCGGCCTCGTGCGGGGAGGAATCCCCCAGTCACGGCTTCGCCGTGCCAGCCCCCTTTAGGCAAGGGGGCCTTTTTTCTGCCTCCCTTGTCTAAAGGGAGGGGGACCAACCGAAGGTTGGTGGAGGGATTCGTGCGGGGT
>CAVJNL010000140.1:0-2038 GCA_963650985.1 Clostridium sp. CAG:413 | reverse complement strand
TGTTTTTCCCCGAACTGCAAGAAATCCCCCGCTTTCACGCAGCGAAAGCGGGGGGTCTTTGACAGACTGAGGCGGGGTGACCACACCCCGCCGTTTTGGAGTGTTGCATGGGGCGCGGGGAGTCGACCCCTCAGTCACGACTTTGCCGTGCCAGCTCCCCTTACGCAGGGAAGCCTTTGGGGACGGGGGTTACGGCGGATTGCCACAGCCAGTGTGCGCACTGGCCTCGCAATGACATGGTTTTTTGCAAGGGGTGCAGTGTGCGGCGGGACACATGGGTCCCGCCCTACAACGGTAATTTTTGTAGGGCAGGGCCCGTGTGCCCTGCCGGGATGGTTCAGTACGGAATTGGCGGGCGGACAGAGGCGTCCGCCCCTACACACCGTTTACAGATAGAGCATTGTAGGAGGCGGTGCCTTGCTCCTGTTTCTCTATTTATATAAGCCCAAAGCCGACTTGAGCGATCAAGTCGGCTTTGGGCTATTGGGGGGGTGAAGATGAAAAAGCGAAAGGAAGTAAGATTTAGAATTTATACTCCACATACAGCTCCCGGGGGGTGCTGGGGGCGGCGGGCTTATCGCGGTTGGCGATGAACTTGGGCGCCACCTGGGGGAAGAGAGCCAGAGACAGGACATCCTCTTCACTCTTGGCGATGTCCTTGAACTCCTCTTTATACTTCTCCAGCTCCGGCTCCAGCAGGTCCGCCGGGCGGCAGGTGATGACATCCTCGGGGGCGATGCCCGCCTTGGCGCGGACCTCGTTATTCACCTGGCCGGGGAGCTTGCCGTATTCGCCGCGCAGCATGGCCTTGGATTCCTTGGGGAACACCTTATAGCGCTCACCCATGATGATATTCATGACGGCCTGGGTGCCCACGATCTGCGAGGAGGGGGTCACCAGGGGCGGATAGCCGAAGTCCTCGCGGACCCGGGGAATTTCCGCCAGCACATCATAATATTTATCCTCTTTGCCCGCCTGCTTGAGCTGGGAGATCAGGTTGGAGAGCATACCGCCGGGCACCTGATAGAGCAGGGTGTTGGTGTCCACCCGCAGAACCTTGGGGTCCAAAATGCCCGCGTCCTGGAGACGCTGGGCCACCTTGCGGAAGTGGACGGCGGCCTCGCTCATCTTGCCCAGGTCCAGGCCCGTGTCGCGGACGGTGCCCTTCAGCGTGGCCACCAGGGGCTCGGTGGCGGGCTGGGAAGTGCCGTTAGCCAGGGGGGAGAGGGCGGTATCCACGATGTCCACGCCCGCGTAGGCTGCCATCAGCAGCGTCATGTCGCCGGTGCCGGAGGTGTTGTGGGTGTGCAGGTGGATGGGGACGGAAACGGTCTCCTTCAGCGCCTTGACCAGGGAATAAGCGTCCATTGGCAGGAGGAGGTTTGCCATGTCCTTGATACAGATAGCATCGGCACCCATCTGCTCCAGCTCCTTCGCCAGCTTCACGAAGTAAGCCTCGTTGTGGATGGGGGACATGGTGTAGCTGAGGGTGGCCTCCACCTGGCCACCATATTTCTTGGTGGACTTGATGGCCTGCTCCAGGTTGCGCACATCGTTCAGAGCGTCGAAAATGCGGATGATGTCGATGCCATTTTCAATGGACTTGCGGCAGAAGGCGTCCACCACATCGTCGGCGTAGTGCTTATAGCCCAGGATGTTTTGGCCACGGAAGAGCATTTGCATCTTCGTGTTGGGCAGACCATTTTTCAGGGTGCGCAGGCGCTGCCAGGGGTCCTCGTTGAGGAAGCGCATACACGCATCGAAGGTGGCACCGCCCCAGCACTCCAGGGAGTAGTAGCCGATGGAATCCAGCGCCTCCAGGGCGGGCAGCATATCCTCGATGGTCATGCGGGTGGCCGCCTGGGACTGGTGGGCATCCCGAAGGATGGTATCGGTGATCAGCAGGGGTTTATTGGACAAAAATTCCATATTGTTTTACCTCCTACAATAATAATTACGGTTTAAGGCGCGGCAGCCAGCCGTGTCTTTTTCCATCTCAAAGCCGAAGCTGTTAGAATGGGAGAGTAAATGGCCTGAC
>CAVJNL010000139.1:0-2111 GCA_963650985.1 Clostridium sp. CAG:413 | reverse complement strand
CGGCGTTGGCACTTTAACGCTGGTGGATCAGGACACGGTCTCCGTGTCCAACATCAACCGCCAGCTATGCGCCCTGCACTCCACCGTAGGGCAGTACAAAGCAGAGGCAGTGGCGGCCCGGGTCCGGGATATTGACCCGGAGATCACCGTCTACCCCCTCTGCGCCACCTACGACGCCGCCCACCGGGAGGACTTTTTCGTCCGCAGGTTCGACTATATCGTGGACTGCATCGACCTTGTGAGCTGCAAGCTGGACCTGATCCAGCAGGCGCACCTGCGGGGCATCCCCATTCTGTCGGCGCTGGGCACCGGCAACAAGCTGGAGCCGGAGCTGCTGCGCATCACGGACATCTCCAAGACCAGCGGATGCCCGCTGGCCCGGGTCATGCGCAAAGAGCTGCGCGCCCGGGGCCTTCACCACCTGAAGGTGGTATTCAGCCCGGAGCTGCCCCACGAGACGCAGCAGTTGGAGGCCCCCTCCCCCGGCCGCCGCAGCGTACCGGCCAGCGTGGCGTGGGTCCCCTCCGTGGCCGGCCTGCTGATGGGCGGCAGGGTGGTGCGTGATATTATTGAGGATGGAGGTCTTGTACCATGATCTTGACCGGCGCATTGGTCAACGGCGCCGCCATCATCGTCGGCGGCCTGCTGGGCACCTTAGGCGGCAAATTCATGCCGGAAAAAATGCGGCAGACCGTACTGGGCGCCACAGCGCTGGTGTCCATCGGCATCGGCATCTCCGGCGCCATCGGCAGCAATAACCAGCTCATTCCCATTCTGTCTCTGGTCATCGGCGCCGTCATCGGTGAGCTGCTGCACATCGAGGACGCCGTCATCCGCGCCGGCGACTGGCTGCAAAAGAAGTTCGGCCGCACCGGCTCTATCACCGAGGGCTTTGTCAGCGGCTCACTTGTCTTCGCCGTGGGCGCCATGGCGGTGATGGGCTCTCTGAACAGCGGCCTGAAAAATGATCACAGCATCCTGCTGGCCAAGTCGGTCATCGACTTCGCCGCGTCGGTGGCCTTCGCCAGCTCCATGGGTATCGGCATCGTCTTTTCCGGCCTGTCCGTGCTGGCGGTAGAGGGCATCATGACCCTGCTGGCCTCCCTGCTGACCGGGGTGCTGACCGAGGCGGTCATCACCGAGATCACCGTCACCGGGTCGCTGATGATCATCGGCATCGGTCTGAATATATTGGGCATTACCAAGCTGCGCATCCTGAACATGACACCCGCGCTGGTGCTGCCCATTCTGCTGTGCCGCTTTATGTGATTTTCTCTGTTTTTGGAAAAAGGAGCACTTTTATGGCATTTGAAGGCTATTCGCAGGAGACGCTGGATTTCCTGTGGGGCATACGGTTCAACAACGAACGGAGCTGGTTTCTGGCCCATAAAAAGGACTATGAGGACCACCTGCTTGCCCCCACCCGGGCGCTGGGCGAGCAGGTCTATGACGCCCTCCACGCCAAATTCCCCAAGGAGCCGTTTATGCTGAAAATGTCACGGATCTACCGTGATATGCGCCGTTTGCATGGAAATGGTCCCTATAAAGATCACCTTTGGTTCTGTGTCCGTGCCGGCGGCGAGGACTGGACCGGGCGGCCCACCTTCTACTTTGAGATCGGGCCGGACTATTACAGCTACGGCATGGGCTTCTGGGCGCCGAAGGCATCGCTGATGGAGGCCTACCGCCGGCGCATCGACAGCCACCCGGCCGAGCTGGAAAGGCTGGTCAGAAAGTTCAACAGGCAGGAGGTATTTCAGCTTTCCGGCCCGGAATATGCCCGCAAAAAGGGGGAGACCTCCAAATTACTGGAGCCGTGGTACAACAGGAAATCGCTGAATTTCCAGCACGACACTGTTCCGGACGAGCGGCTTTTCAGCCCCAAATTGGCCGAGGACATCATCAGCGGCTTTGAGACTCTGATGCCGCTCTACAAGTATTTCGACGCGCTGTGCGCCGCCGAGGCGGAAGGCGAAAAATAGGCACATTGGGGCCGGTTTTCTCTTGACAAGCGCAGGTAAAACGAGTAGAATAGCACATGCTGAATGAGGGAGTAATTCCGCAGCGTCCGAGGGGGCGCGGCGTGGCACACCGTCATCCCGGCGCGTACG
>CAVJNL010000138.1:0-2124 GCA_963650985.1 Clostridium sp. CAG:413 | reverse complement strand
TGAAACGGTTGATTGCATCCCTTTCTGCGATGTCCCGCAGGTATTCAAGCTGTTCATTGCTCACATCCAGGCTGTCAGCGATGCCGCCAGCGCTGTTGGCAATGTCGCTGGTGTCACCAGCAATGCTGCTCAGGTCAAAGCCAGCGCCCATGAGGTCATCCATGCTGCCACTCTCAAAGCTGAACAGGCCGCCCACCTTATCTGCGACACCATCACCCCAGGCAGCTCCAGCCTTAAAGGCATCAGAGGCCCAGCCCTCAGTGAATGTGTCAAAGGTGTTGAAGCCCTCGCTGAAAGCGTCAGCCACGCTGGTGTAGTCCTCACGGCTGTCATAGGCAGCGGCGGACTTATCGGCATACTCCTGGGCCTTGCTGGTGATGCCGGAGTAGTCAAACTCGACAAAGGGCAGCTTGTTCAATGCCTCGCAGATACCGGCCACCACGGTGAGCGCCGTGGAAAGCAGGTTGTAAAACCAGCCTTGCACGCTGGCAATGACATTGTGGAAAGCTGTGCCGATGTTGGAGCAGCAGGCGCTCATAGCGTTCCAGATACCAATGGCCACATTGGCCACCACAAGCATGGCGTTCCACACGGCCTGCACCGCAACATTGATGCCGCCGGTGATAACTCCAAAGCCCGTGGCCGCCACGCCGGTAGTCTTAGCAATCCAGTTGCACAGGGCGATGATGGCCACAACCAGAGCCAAAACTGCCACCACAATCCATGTGACCGGGCACGCCGCCAGCGCCGCATTGAGCCCGTACTGGGCCGCAGTAGCGGCAAAGGTTGCGCCGGTGCTCATCATCTCTGCGGCGGCCTTGACCGTTTCAGAGGCAGCATGGATGCCATTGGCAATGGCCACCGCCGTGGAAATAGCGTGATATGCCGCCATGGCCGCCACAATGCCCCAGACAATGGGCCCAATCCAACTCCAGTTGTCGGAGATGGCCGTGCCCACATTGATTGCGCCCTCCGCAATGTAGGTGAGGAGCGTGAGGATGGTGCCGATGGCCGTAGCAAAGCCATCCGCCGCCCGCTGGATTTGCGGGAGGTTTTTCTGGAACACCTGCACGAAGTTGAGCACCGCCGGATATACGCCAGCGCCCACCGTTTCCTTGATGTCCCCCAGAGTGTTGTTGAATTGGATGAGCTGGCCCCTGGGGGTCTGGCTCATGGCCTCATAGAGCCCATCCCAGCTCTCATTGATGATGTCCGCCACCACGGCCACCTTTTCCATTTCCGTGCCGGTTTCAAGGATTTCCTTTTGAGCGTCCGACACGGTAAAGCCCTTTTTGGCGATGCCGTCAAAGGTGCCGTTGAGCACCTTGCCAAGCTGGGTGGCGTAGTCCACGATCTGCTCCGGGCTCAGTTCTCCGCCGCCGGACATGCCCATGGCGTAGTTGCTGAGGGTGTCCATCATGCTCATCACAGCGTCACCGCTGGAGAGGTAGGTGGAAAACTCAGCCGCCGCACCAATCATGGCCTCATCGCCGTAGATGCCCCGGCCCTGGATGTCGCTGGCCTTGTCCAGCAGGGCCCCGTAGGCATCCAGGCTGCCGCTGTTGGCCAAAGTGGTGCGGAGCTGCACCTGGGCATCAAGCTGGACATCAGCGGCCTCCAGGCTGTCTGTGACGGCATTTTTGATGGTGGCAATGCTTGCGTATGCCGCCACCATGGAGGTGATTTTCTTGAGCAGCCCGTCCGCCGCAGAGGTGCCGGAGCGGATGGACTGGTTGAGCTTGTCCTCCTGCTCCGCCGCACGGCGGTAGTTGTCGGCCATCTGCTGGATTTCATCATTGGCCTCAACAAGCTGCCCTCTGGCCTGCTCGATCTGAGCCACATTCACGGCCCGGCCAGAGGCACGCTGGACCTGCTCAAAAGCGTTGAGCGTGGTATCAAGGGCGGTGGTTATCTTTTTGAGCACCACACTCATGCCGTCATTGAGGCTCATCTGAGAGCGGATTGTTGCCATAGTTCTCACCACCTTTGGGAAAAAGTTGCCCCGCCCAGAGATGGGCGGGGCTCAGTCAATGCTTGCGTTTTGCTTTGCTTTCAAGTTTCGCCTGCTCTTTCCGCTCCTTTTCGCAGCGGATATTGATGGAGGCGATGACAAAAGCTCTCTCA
>CAVJNL010000137.1:0-2126 GCA_963650985.1 Clostridium sp. CAG:413 | reverse complement strand
CCCGCCCTACAATGTTGGCCCCCTTGCCTAAAGGGGGCTGGCACGGCGAAGCCGTGACTGGGGGATTCTTCCCCGCACGAACTCACAGCAAAGGAATTGCCGTTTACCCCGCACGAATCCCTCCACCAGCCTGCGGCTGGTCCCCCTCCCTTTAGGCAAGGGAGGCAACGGGTTTCCGAGGGTGCGGTGGGTTACAGGCCGGGAGGGGCAGAGCCCCTCCCCTACGGAGCGTTTATCCATCTTCCCCTCACACGCACAAAAGCAGCCGCACTCGCGGCTGCTTTTGCATTTCCCATTACAAATTCAATTTCGCTTCGCCCGGTCGGCCAGGATCAGCTTTTTCAGGGCCTCCACGCCCAGGCGGACGGCGGAGCCGGTGTTCTCGGTCATTTTCTGGTCCAGGCCCGCGGCCTCGCGCTCCTGGTTCCAGATCACATGGAAGCAGGACCCGCAGCGGCAGCCCAGAGCGTCGGCCACCACAAACAGCGCCGCCGACTCCATTTCGCTGGCCTTCACGCCCAGGCGCTTCCAGGCCTCCCACTTGTTCAGTAGCTCGTAGGACACGGGCATACGGGCCGGGTAGTGCTGGCCGTAAAAGGCGTCCTTGCACTGGACAACGCCCGTGTGATAGCGGTGTCCGCTCTCCCGGGCGGCCTCCACCAGGGCGGTGGCAACCTCGAAATTGGCCACGGCGGGGTACTCGATGGGCGCGTACTCCCGGCTGGTGTGCTCGAAGCGGATGGCGCCGGTGGCGATGACGATGTCGTCGGACTGCACATCCAGGTCGATGCCGCCGCAGGTACCCACGCGGATGAAGGTGTCCGCGCCGATATTGTGCAGCTCCTCCATGGCGATGGAGGCGGAGGGCCCGCCGATGCCGGTGGAGCAGACAGAGACTTTCTCGCCCAGGAGCGTGCCGGTGTAGATGGTGAACTCCCGGTTGCTGGCCACAAACTGCGCGTCGTCAAACCGCGCCGCAATGGCCTTGCAGCGGCCCGGATCGCCGGGGAGGATGCAATAACGGCCCACATCCCCGGCTTTACAATGGATATGGAATTGTTTTTCCAGTTTTTGCATGAATTTGGCCTCCTTTTGTGACTTTCCCAGCGTGTCGAAAAAGTCTTTTCGCCCCGCTGCCTAAGTTTTTGAAACTTTGAAAAAGTTTCAAAAACTATTGATTTCAATGGTGAGGGACACCCTTCTTGGGTTTCCCTCACACACCCTTCCTTACCATTATCGCAAGTATACCACTTTATCGACAGCCTCTTTCCGTATAGTATACATGATTCTTGCGGAAAATGCAACCGTTTACGGCGATGGCAAATGTTGCAGGCGCTATGGGCGGAAAATTTGCAGATACTATGGTTTGGGCATCGCAAAATTTGAGAGCGAGAAGGAGCACGGCTATGGAAAAGTTTTTTGCGCTGCTGCTGACGGCCACGGTGCTGCTGGGGCTTTCGGCGTGCAGCGATCGACCCGACACCCAGGCGGAGCAGCTCCCGCCCACGGTGTACGACGGCACCGGCGGCGGCAACGGCACCGGCGCCAACGGGTCCCCCGCCCCAGATAACAACCCCGGCGGGCAACCCCTGACCCCCTCGGACGATGTAACCGACGGCGTAACGGACCTCCCCGTGACCCCCTACGAGGACATGGTAGAAAATGGCCGCGTCCGCGACACCGACGGGATCTTGTCGGACGGAGAGAACGCGGGGAGCTAAGTTTGGGAAATTTGGAATTGAGACAATGTGGAAAAACAGCCGCCCGGGGGCGGCTGTTTTTTTGAGAACGGATCGCCACAGCCAGTGTGCGCGCCGGCGTGGGAATCCGCTCTCTTTGTAAGGGCGGACGACCCTGTCCGCCCGGCGGGAGTGCTTTCGTGCTGTGCGTAGGGGCGACCCTTGCGGTCGCCCGGACCACGGGTGTATTGAAAGCGTGTGCAACCGGGGCGATGTGGGCATCGGCCCCTACGCATGAGTTATCGAACGGGCTCCGTAGGGGGCGATGCCCACATCGCCCCGTGCCACCGCACGCCTTGAAATCCGTTGCCTCCCTTGCCTAAAGGGAGGGAGACAGGTTACAATCCGAAGTGCAACACCCCGAAAATAAGAAGACAATACGCCCTC
>CAVJNL010000136.1:0-2156 GCA_963650985.1 Clostridium sp. CAG:413 | reverse complement strand
GCAAAAA
Organism: Clostridium sp. CAG:413; assembly: GCA_963650985.1. Lineage (GTDB taxonomy): Bacteria > Bacillota > Clostridia > Oscillospirales > Oscillospiraceae > Vescimonas. Next base: position 2,149 of record CAVJNL010000136.1, on the reverse strand, counting down.
GTCAAGAATAAATTACAATAAACTTGTAAAGTTGTATGAACGCACAAAATGAGCCGTACTATTTGCGGCTTGTTTTGTGCGTTTTTCTGCATTTGGGCATGACAACAGCGCCGGTGGCCTCCGTGGGCTCCGGCGTTCAGCTTTATTGTGCGGCAGATCAGCAGGCGCTCATGTAGCTCCGCAGGAGGGTGGCTGCCGTTTGCCACCCCAGCACCTCCCGTGGGTAGTTGTTCATCCACTCCTCTGCCCGGCGTATCTCTGAGATGGGCACCTCATCAAAGTTGGTGCCTTTGGGGAAAAACCGCCTTATTATCCTGTTCATATTCTCATTGCTGCCACGCTCATGTGGTGCGTGCGGGTGGCAGTAGTAAACGGTGGTGCGCTTTCCTTTCCGGCGGCAGGCCTTTTCCATGCCATCGTAGTCTTGAAACTCACAGCCGTTGTCCACCGTGATGCTCTGAAACATGGGGTAGAAGTCCTTGCCCAGGCGGCGCTCCAGACCGTTGAGGGCACGGACCACGCTGGCGGCGGTGTGGTCCGGCACCGGGAGGATGATGCCTGCCCTGGTGAGCCGTTCTGTGAGCACCACCAGCGCCCGGCTGGAGCCCACGGTGCCCATCACGCTGTCCATCTCCCAATGCCCAAAAGTGGTGCGGGAGTTGATGATGGGGTCACGCTTATCAATCCGGGGACCCTTGGCGGCTCTGGCGGCGTTCCGCTGTTCGCCGTATTTCTGGCCGTAGTGGCGGCGGCCCTTTTCGTGCAGGTGCTCCGGGTTGAGGACCAGGAACACATCACCCCGGTAGATGTAATTGTAGAGCGTGGCCTCACAGACCGTGGTGTCAAACTTGGACGGCTTTGCCTTGAGCTCCGCCAGCAGGGCGGCAGGAGAATAATGCTCCTCCACAATTTTCTGCTCCACATAGTTGGCAAAATCAATGTCATTGCCAATTTTGAGGTCCGGCCCCTTGGCCCGGAGGTTTTCCTGGTATTTGCGCTCTGCCATCTCCGGGCAGTAGCACCAGATAAACTCATAGTCAGCGGTCATCTGCTGGGTCCAGCCCCGTTTGATTTCGTTGTAGATGGTCTTTTTGCACACGCCCAGCGCCTCAGCGATCTTGGCCTTGCTGTCACCCACCTTGAGCATCTTTTCAATGACCAGGCGGTCCTCCCATTGCAGTTGATGAAAGCCCTTGTAATTCATGTGATACCCTCCTCAGAATATAAAAAAAGCGGCGGGGTGATGAACACCCCGCCAGAAAAAGGCTTTACTGCCCGTATTGGGTCAGCAGTTCGGTTGTTTCTCCGTCAGGGAGAATGTCTGATAGTGTGCAGTTGAGGGCCAGGCACAGCTTGAGCAGCGTGGCCAGCTTGGCACCACTCAGGTCACGCACACCCTGCTCATAGTGTTGTAGCATCTGGACATTGATGCCCGTGGCTTTGGCCAGTTGAGATTGTGACAGCTCACAGGCAAGCCGTCTGGTTTTGAGTTTTTCGCCCATTTGCGCCGCCTCCTTTGTTTTGTTACTCTGATTATATACCAAAAGGTATATAAAGTCAAGGACAAAAAAAGCGGCCCACGAAAAGTGAGCCGCTGTGTCAGTCTTTGCAGTTTTTGAGCCTTTCGGCCAGCTCTGCCAGCACCGCAACATCACGGTCCGCCAGGCCGGTGACATCCACCGTGGTGAGCCGTTCCAGCCCCAGCAGGTAGTCCGTGGACACGCCAAACACCTTGGCTAAGTCCACCAGGCACGCCGGTGATGGCATAGAGAGCCCCTGCTCCCAAGAGTTCACGCCGTTTCTGGTGATGCCCAGCCGCCGGGAAAGTTCCGCTTGGCTCCAGCCCCTTGCCTCACGCAGGGCTTTGATTTTCTCAGCGATCAACTGCACCGCCTCCTCTCACAAATAATTATAGTTTGCACATTTGGTATGTCATTATCAATAAAGGCTCCAATACTTGACACGCAGACAGGGTGCAAACTATAATGGAGAAAAGTCAAGAATAAACAGAAAAGGACGGTGAGCGGGGTGTATATTCGCTATACAACGGAAAGCAGCCGCCGGTGGTCAGTCACGCCGGATGAGGAGGCTTTTCTGGCGGCGCTGGAGGCGGCGCTCCGCCAGGGCCACAAAAGCACGGCCTTGACTA
>CAVJNL010000135.1:0-2174 GCA_963650985.1 Clostridium sp. CAG:413 | reverse complement strand
CGCTTGATGGAGGAGATGGTGCGGTCGGGGTTGGTGATGGCCTGGCGCTTTGCCACCTGGCCCACCATACGCTCGCCGGTCTTGGAAAATGCCACCACAGAGGGGGTGGTGCGGTTGCCCTCGGCGTTGGCGATGACAACTGCCTCGCCGCCTTCCATAACGGCTACGCAGGAATTGGTCGTACCCAAATCAATACCGATAACTTTAGACATAACGATTGCCTCCTAAATCTATAAACAATTTTTGATTACTTTTTTATAACGGGCCTGCACCCGGGGTATACATATTTTAATTGGCTTTTAATTAGCCACCTTTACCATGGCAAAGCGGACCACTTTATCGCCCATCTGGTAGCCCTTTTGGAACACCTCGGCCACCGTGTTCTCGGCGAGGCTTTCATCGTCGATGTGCATGACGGCGTTGTGCTTCTCCGGGTCAAAGGGCTGGCCCAGGGCTTCAATTTCGGTGACACCCAGCTTTTCCAGCACGGCGGAAAACTGCTTGCAGATCAGCTCCATGCCCTGGCGGTGGGGGTCACCCTCCTCGAACTGGGAAACGGCCCGGTCCAGGTTATCCGCCACCTCCAGGAAGGGCTTCACGGTGTCCAGCTTGGCATCGGCGTAGATGCCCTCTTTTTCCTTGGTGGTGCGCTTGCGGTAGTTGTCGTACTCGGCGGCCAGGCGGAGGTATTTGTCGTTGCCGTCGCTGACCAATTTAGCCAGGCTCTCGAACTGCTCCATCTGCTCGCGGGTGACGGTGAAGGTCTCCTCCACCTCCGGCACCTCCGGGGTCTCCTCTACCGGGGTCTCCGGGGTGGCCTCCTCCGGCTGGGGCATATCTTTTTTCTTCTTTTCACTCATGATTTATTCTCCTCTCCCGGAGGTAACTCCTGGGGTTTTCCAAACATACGGCTGAGGCTCTCGGCAAAGTAGCTGAGCCGCGCCGCCACGGTGGCGTAATCCATGCGGGTGGGGCCGACTACGCCCACCAGGCCCCGCATATTTTCGCCGATGTCATAGCTGGCAACGACCACGCTGCTGTCTTTCAGGGCTTCGTTCACATTCTCCGGGCCAATTAAAATCTGCATAGACGCCCCGTTTGCGGGGATGGGCAGGTCGGCCTTGCTGTCGGAGATGAAGCTCATGAGCTCGTGGGCCTTGTCGGCGTCCCGGTACTCGGGGAACTTCAAAATTTGGCTGGCGCCGCCGGTGAACACCTCTTGGGTCTGGGCCTGGGTGAGCAGCTCTCCGGCGTAGTCCACGACTTGGTTGAGAAGCAGGAACCACTGGCCCTCCACCTGGTCGCTGAGGTTCATCAGGTGGCCGTTCATCTCGGGGGCCGAGATGCCGGTGAAATGGGTGTTGAGCAGGTGGCTGATCTGCCGCAGGTGCTCCTCCTCCACCAGCAATTGCAGGCGCATGAGCTGGCTTTTCACGCGGCTGTCGGACAGCATCACCACAGCGATGAAGCTGTCGGTGCCCACGGCGATAAGCTCGAAGCGCTGGACCGTGACGGCCTGCTTGTGGTCGGCCACGGCGTAGGACGGGTAGCCCATGAGGCTGGCGGCCATCTGCCCCGCCCTGGCCACCACCTGGTCGATCTGCTGCATTTGGCCGCCCAGGGCGGAGGTGATCTTCTCGGCCTCCTCGCCGGACACCGTGCGCCGCTCCATGAGCTCGTTGACATAGAGCCGGTAGCCCTTGGCCGACGGGACGCGCCCGGCGGAGGTGTGGGGCTGGTCCAGATAGCCCATTTCCACCAGGTCCGCCAGCTCGTTGCGCACGGTGGCGGAGCTGATCTTGCCGGGCATACGCTCCACGATAGCCTTGGAGCCGATGGGCTCGGCGGTGCGGATGTAACCCTCGGTGACGATCTTTAGTATTTGCTTTTTTCGATCTGTCAATTCCATAGTATTCTCCGTTTTTAGCACTCTGTTTTCCTGAGTGCTAAACGCAGTTTACCACCTGTTTCCGCAGATGTCAAGGGGCGGCAATGTTAAACTATTGTGAACAAGGGGGAATTTGGGGAGAGGAAAGTGCAAAGAGGAAAATGGAAAGATGGTGGCGGGCAATTTGAAGTAATAGTGAAAAGTGAAGAGTGAATAGGTTCGGGGACGGGGGATGCGGATTGCCACGGGCGCTTTGCGCCCTCGCAATGACACATTACAGGGGGGT
>CAVJNL010000134.1:0-2258 GCA_963650985.1 Clostridium sp. CAG:413 | reverse complement strand
CCCATCGGAGTTTTTTCAATCTAAAAGTGTTGCACTTGCTTGACAATCTGCCGGTGGCGCGAAGCGCCGGAAGGGTCGACCACCGCACTCCTTGCAACGCACCCGTAGGGGCGACCCTTGCGGTCGCCCGCCCCACAAGCCCCCTTGTAACCGCCCGTAGGGGCCGGCGTCCCCGACGGCCCGTTTACCGAACTTCTTGCTACGCTTTCGTAGGGGCGGACGCCCCTGTCCGCCCGCCCCGGCCTCGCAAAATTTCCCCACAAATGCGTAGGGCGGGGTGCCCTCACCCCGCCGCCTGGACTTGTACCGCACTCCATGTAAAAAAACCTGTCATTGCGAGGCCGGTTCGCAAACTGGCCGTGGCAATCCGTATCTCCCGTCCCCCAAAAAACCTCACTCGCTCTTGCCGCTTTTCTCCTCAAACCTCCCCTGCAGCCACTCTTTCAACTCTTCCACGCCCGCGTCGTCCCACGCGAAATCCCTCTCCTCCACATCCTTCGCCACCTCATAGCAAAAATGCGTGTACACCGCCGCGTGGATCAAATTGTTCTCCTTGTCGTTGGCAAATCGATACCGAAACTCCCCAATGCTCCCCGTATACACAAACGCCCGCTTGAACCATCGCGGCGTCAAAACCTCAAAATTCGGATGCATGTCCGTCCTCCTAACATACCAATATAAATTAAGTATACCACGCCCGCCCCCGCCCGGCAACCCAAAATACAGGATTCACATTCCAATATAAATATGGTATAATCAGAAAAAATATTTTCCGAAAGGAGTCATTTCTATGGAAAACGCAGTGAAACGCATCGGCGTCCTCACCAGCGGCGGCGACGCCCCGGGCATGAACGCCTGCATCCGCGCCGTGGTCCGCTCGGCCCTGGGCCGGGGCATCGAGTGCGTGGGCATCCGCCGTGGCTGGAGCGGCCTCATAAACGGCGACATTATGCCCATGGATTCCTCCAGCGTCAGCCGCATCATCAACCGCGGCGGCACCATGCTCTATACCGCCCGCAGCGAGGAGTTCCGTACCGAGGCGGGCCAGCAGCGTGCCGTGAATACCTGTAAACTCCTGGGCCTGGATGGCGTGGTTGCCATCGGCGGTGACGGCACTTTTCGCGGCGCACAGGAGCTGAGCAAGCACGGCATCGCCGTGGTGGGCATCCCCGGCACCATCGACGAAGACATCGTCTGCACCGACTATACCATCGGCTTCGATACCGCCGCCAACACCGCTGTGGAGTGCATCGATCGCCTCCGCGACACCATGCAGTCCCACGAGCGCTGCGCCGTGGTGGAGGTCATGGGCCGCCACGCGGGCTACCTGGCCCTCTATGTTGCCATGGCCGTGGGCGCCACCGCCGTGCTGGTGCCCGAGGTGCCCTACGACTTTGAAAAGCAGGTGGTGGAGAAAATTCGCCGGGCCCGCCTGGGTGGCAAGACCAACTTCATGATCGTGGTGGCCGAGGGTGCCGCCAGCGGTATCACCGTAGGCGAGCAGATCAAAAAGGAGCTGGGCCTGGACCCCCGGGTCACCATCCTGGGCCATATCCAGCGCGGCGGCAGCCCCACCGCCCACGACCGGGTCATGGCCACCCGCATGGGCGTAGAAGCCGTCCGCGTCCTGGCCGAAGGCCGCTCCAGCCGCGTGATCTGCTACCGCGATGGCCGCATCATCGACATGGATATAGACGAGGGCCTCCGCATGCAAAAAACCCTGGACCCCGAAGAATTAGCCGTCATGGAAACCATGACCGGCGTGTGAAAAAGACCGTATATAAAACGAAAACCTCCGACACGCTCGGAGGTTTTCGTTTTGCGGATTTACGCCTGGTTCTCAAATAGCTCCTCAATGCCCACTCCCAAGACCTTGGCAATGCCATACAGTTCAATGTCCGTGACCGTCCTCTGATGGTCCTCGATCCTGGACACAGAGCCCCGGCAGACATAGATCGCCATAGTTTCCAGCCTGTCAGAGAGCGCCTGCTGACTGAGCTTCTTTTTTATGCGGTACATTTTGATTTTGTCGCCCACCATGTTCATGGCGGCCCCATCGATGATCCTTGCCACAAAATACACCTCCGTTTTTGTCTTGACATAGGACAAAACATAGTGTATACTCCAACTTACCTAAATATGTCCTATGACAGGACAAGATATAAAAATGGAGTCCTGCAAACAAAAGTCAATAGCTGAAATGAAAAAAGTCCCGCAAAATTTGCGAGACTGAAAATGGGCGCAACAAAACAAGCTGG
>CAVJNL010000133.1:0-2301 GCA_963650985.1 Clostridium sp. CAG:413 | reverse complement strand
AGAACGATACCGCCCCCATCTTCGAGGTGGCCGACTACGGTATCGTGGGCGACCTGTTCAAAGTCGTCCCCGAGCTGATCGAGTCCATCAAGGCTGCCAAGGCCGCAAAATAACCCGCAGGGGCGACCCTCGCGGTCGCCCGCCCACCGCACTTCTTGTTGCCGTCCGTAGGGGCCGATGCCCACATCGGCCCGCCCCACCGCACTTCTTGTAACCCGTAGGGGCGGGGTTCTACCCTGCCCCCTGCGAAAAACCCAAAAATTCGTAGGGCCGAACGCCCCTGTCCGCCCGTCCCCCGAAAAACCTTAACCCCCGTAGGGCGGGGCCCATGTGCCCCGCCGTCCGATACCCCAACCGAACCCCTTGAAAAATTTCATTGCGAGGGCGCTCCGCGCCCGTGGGGAGCGAACCGAGCGCTGCCAGTGGCAGAAGAAGCGAGGTGAGCGAGTGGCCGCGGTCAAAATTTCAAGCGTCCGCCGTAAGGCAGCGCAGAAATTTTGGGCACCGCAACAGGGACATCCGCATCCCCCGTCCCCAAAACCTCTTCACTTTTCACTATTACCTATTACCTTATCTGCCCCCGCACCCAAATCTCGCCGAAATCGTCTCTATTCTCTACCCGTTTTCGCCGGCAGGCGCCCCTGCGCCGCCTCCTTTACAAAAATCCTTTTCCCAACCAAAAGTGATTTGCAAACTTTTCTGTCATGTGTTTGCACTCCTCGCGGAGCCGGGAGCGCCTGCCGACGGGGCCGGGGCCAGAGAACCCCAAAGACGCTGCAATATATCGGAGGAACCGCCATGAAATTCCTGCAATTCTACAAAAATGCCCGCCCCACCCTGGGCATCGTCATGGACCAAGGCATCCTGGACCTCTCCGCCCACCCGCACCTGCCCCAAACCATGCTGGACCTGTGCCGCTCCGGCGACCTGGCGCCCCTGGCCGGGCTGGACGGCCCCTACCTCCGTGAGGAGGACCTGACCCTGGCCCCGGTGGTCACGGGCATGGAAAAGATCCTCTGCATCGGCCTGAATTATAAGGCCCACGCCGCCGAGTGCGGCCTGCCCCTGCCCGAGGCCCCCACGGTGTTCTGCAAGCTGCCCAACGCCTTGGCGGCCCACGGCCAAACCATCCATTTGCCCGCCGCCCAAGAGCTGGACTACGAGGCGGAGCTGGTGCTCATCATGGGACAAAACGGCCAAATTTTCGCCTGCACCTGCGGCAACGACCTTTCCGTCCGGGAGTGGCAGCGGGCCAGCACCCAGTGGCTGTGCGGCAAGAGCTACGACGGCTTCGGCCCCATCGGCCCCTACGCCGTGGACGCGGCCAGTCTGCCCGAAAGCGGCCTGGAGATCACCTGCCGCGTCAACGGTGAGCTGCGCCAAAGCTCCCACACCTCCGACCTAATCTTCCCCCCGGCGCAGCTGGTGTCCTACCTGATGCCCCGCATCCCCCTAAAGCCCGGCGATGTCATCTTCACCGGCACCCCCTCCGGCGTCATGATGGGCTACCCGCCCGAAACCCGCCACTGGCTCCGCCCCGGCGACACCGTAGAAGTCACCCTCCAAGGCATAGGCACCCTCCGCAACACACTCGCCTAATTATAATTACAATAAGGTATCAAAAAGCGGCCCGCCCCCACAGCGTGCCGCTTTTTATATATAAAAACTTCTCCGTAGGGGCCGATGCCCACATCGGCCCGCCCTCACGGCACTCCTTGCAAACGCCGTCATTGCGAAGCCGGTGCGCACACTGACTGTGGGGAGCGAACCGAGCGCTGCCAGTGGTAGATGAAGCGGGGAAATCGGCGAAGCGCCGCCAGTGGCGGATGCAGCAAGCCGATTTCGAGGAAGTGCCCCGATTGGCGGCCACGACAGTGGCCGGGAATCGGCTGGCACAATGGTGGGCCGGAGCGAGTGGCCGCAGTCAAAATTGGGGGCGTCCGCCGTAAGGCAGCACAGAAATTTTGGGCACCGCAACAGGGCCATCGCGCCCTACGAAATTCTATCGGTAAGCGCTGCGTAGGGGCGACCCTTGCGGTCGCCCGCCTCCCCGCACGCCTTCTTACCCTCCGTAGGGGCGGACGCCTCTGTCCGCCCCCTTACCGCACTTCTTGCAACCCCTCCGTAGGGGCGACCCTCGCGGCCGCCCGCCCCCCGCTTGCAATAAAAATCATAACCACCAGTAAACTGGTGGTTTGACCTGCCCCTAAAAGGGGCTATTACGACCGTAGCCCCTAAAAGGGGCATTGAAGGTTTGACACCGCATTACCATTTCAGGCAGCCGCTTCAAGCGGCTGCCTT
>CAVJNL010000132.1:0-2350 GCA_963650985.1 Clostridium sp. CAG:413 | reverse complement strand
GAGGGCGTATTGTCTTCTTATTTTCGGGGTGTTGCACTTCGGATTGTAACCTGTCCAGCCCCCTTTAGGCAAGGGGGCCAACATTAGGTAATAGTGAAGAGTGAAAAAGTAAAAAGCCGATCGCTTTTGCAATCGGCTTTTTGGTGGGGGATGGTGGATTCGAACCACCGAAGGCGTCGCCAGCAGATTTACAGTCTGTCCCCTTTGGCCACTCGGGAAATCCCCCATGTTTTTCTATGAAATTGGAGCTGGTGGACGGATTCGAACCCCCGACCTGCTGATTACAAATCAGCTGCTCTACCAGCTGAGCTACACCAGCACAACAACCAGCGAACATTATGCTATCACAATCTTTAATTTTTGTCAACAAAAAAGTGCTGCAAGTCCATAAATTTTTTACATACGGGAAAGGAGAAAGGAGAACATGACATTACAGCAGCTATCTTATCAGTACCAGGAGCAGGCCCAGGCGCTGCACCAGCGGATCGTGGACCTGCGCCAGGCCCAGGCCCAATGCGAGAGCCGGGAGGGGGCGGAGCGCCTGCGTCAGCGCATCCGGGACCTGGAGCCATTGCAGCGGGAGACCCGCCAGCTGGCCGAGCTCACCGCACGCTACTACGACAGGGGGTATCACAAAAATGCGTACTACACCCTCTGAGGCCTTTGACCCCATCGACATCGCCAGCCTCTGCCTTTGGCGGCAGGAGGCCTCCGGCGACAACCAGGAGCGCATTCGCCGCCTGCTGAGCAACCTCCCCCTGGCCGTGCAGCAGGAGCTGACGCCCCGGCAGCGGGAAATTCTGCAAATGCGCTTCACCGGCGGCATGAGCGTCACGGCCATTGCCGAGCAGCTGGGGCTGAACAAGTCCACCGTGTCCCGGTCCTTGGCACGGAGCATGGAGCGGCTTTATAAATCTCTGCGATACAGTTTATAAACCCCTGTGGCAAAAGTTTTTTGACACGCGGAATTTATTATTTTTCTATTGACATTTGGGGGCGAAACGGGAATAATGGGGGCAAGAAATAACAAAGGAGGAGCGAACCATGTTCAGCAAAGCACTGCACAACCGCTGGGCGCGCCTGGCCATCGGCATTTTGGGGGCGGGCTTGGTGGCCCTGTCCATCAACCTTTTCGTGGTGCCGCACCACCTATACACCGGGGGCCTGCTGGGCTTCTGCCAGCTCATCCGTTCCATTTTGACGCAAAAGCTGGGCCTGGACCTGGGGTTTGACATCTCCGGCGTCCTGTACCTGCTGCTGAATGTGCCGCTGATGCTGCTGGCGTGGATGAACCTGGGCCGCGGCTTCGTGGTGCGGACGGTGACGTGCACGGTGTGCTGCTCGCTGTTCCTCACCATTATCCCGGTGCCCGCCCAGCCCGTGGTGGCCGACACCCTCACAAGCTGCCTGCTGGGCGGCATGGTCAGCGGCTTCGCCGGGGGCATGGTGCTCACCTGCGGATGCAGCAGCGGCGGGTTCGACATCCTGGGCCTGTACCTGAGCAAGAAGGGCAAGGGCTTCACCGTGGGCAAGTTCAGCATCTCCTGCAACGCGGTGCTCTACGCCCTGTGCCTGGTGCTTTTTGACGCCACCACGGCCATTTATTCCACCATTTACACGGTCTTCAACAGCCTGTTTTTGGACCGTACCCACCAGCAGAGCATCACCGTGCAGGTGCTGATCTTCACCAAGGAGAAGCATCCGGAGCTGCCCAAGTTCATCATGGAGCGGCTGGAGCGGGGCGTGACCTACTGGCAGGGCTACGGCGGCTACACGGGCCAGCCCCTGGAGGTGCTGTGCGTGTGCCTGAGCAAGTACGAGATCCAGACCCTGCGCCAGGAGGTGCACAAGATCGACCCCAACGCCTTTTTCATCGTGCAGGAGGGCGTGCGCGTCGGAGGGAATTTTGAGAGACATTTGAACTGACGGGGCGGAAAATTGTATAGCGGAGTGCAAAGCGCCGGGCCAATGGCCCGGCGCTTTGTGCGGGAGTGCAGGGGGTGGTTTCTTGTTGTGCGTAGGGGCGGGGCTCTCTTGCCCACCGTTGTGCCAGCCGATTGGCGGCCACAACAGTGGCCGCCAATCGGCTGGCACTTCCTCGAAATCGCCTTGCTTCTTCTGCCACTGGCAGCGCTTCGGCGATTTCCCCGCCCGCGGGCGACCGCAAGGGTCGCCCCTGCGGAGGCGTTTTGTAGGGCAGAGCCCGCGTGCCCTGCCGGGGAGCGGTACAAGGCCGGGCGGCGGGGTGTGGTCACCCCGCCCTACATTATTGGCCCCCTTGCCTAAAGGGGGCTGGACAGGTTACAATCCGAAGTGCAACACCCCGAAAATAAGAAGACAATACGCCCTC
>CAVJNL010000131.1:0-2372 GCA_963650985.1 Clostridium sp. CAG:413 | reverse complement strand
CGGACAAATTATGCGCGCAGCAGACTGCAAGCCTTTTGTCGGAAAAACCCGGAGGGTTTTTCGACAGTCTCAAATATCCTTGGATATTTCCCCCTCATCCCTCAAACACTACCCCTGAAAGGAGGCCCGCCATGGACTACACACCCCAGGAGGTGCAGCTCCTCACCCAAACCCTGCCCAGCATCGCCGCCCAGCTGCGCGGCACCCTGGCCAATATGCACGCAGCCCTGTCTCCGGGCGACGACCCCTCCGCCTGCATCCTGCGCCAGAGCTATTACCGCCTGCTGCGCACCGTCACCAACCTCACCGATGCCGGCATGCTGGCCGACGACACCCCTCTGCCCAAGCAGGACACCGACCTGTTCCCCTTTGTGGACGAGCTGTGCCGCCAGGCCCAGCCTCTGCTGGACCAGTGTGGCCTGACCCTGCGCGTGGACCTGCGCCAGCGCCACCTCACCGCCGGGATCAGCGCCACCTACACCGCCCGCATTTTCTGGAACCTGCTCTCTAACGCCGTGAAATTCACCCCCGCCGGGGGCGAAGTGCGCGTCGCCCTTATCCGGCAGGGTGACCGCGCCCTCTTGCAGGTGTCCGACACCGGCTGCGGCATCGCCCCGGAGCTCCAGGACACGGTGTACGACCGCATTTTCCACCCGGACCGCATGGACCCTCTGCCCCACGGTTTGGGCCTGGGCCTGGTTCTTTGCCGCTGCTTCGCCCAACGCCAGGGCGGGAGCCTGCTGCTCCAGTCCACCCCCGGCCGGGGCACCTGCGTCACCGTGTCTCTGCCCGTCCGGCGCTGCGGCGCCGCCGTGCAGGATGTGCCCTTCCACTACGCCGGGGGCTTCCAGCCGGTGATGATGGAGCTGGCCGATGCCCTGCCCTATAAGGGCTACGCCGAAAAGAACCTGAATTGAGAAAGCGAACCAGCCATGAGCAAGAAAAAAGTTTTGGTAGCCATGTCCGGCGGGGTGGATAGCTCCGCCGCCGCCCTCCTGCTCCGGCAGCAGGGCTACGACTGCGACGGGGCCATGCTGCGGCTGTATAACGGCGAGGTGGAGGGCACCTGCTGCTCTGTCGACGATGCCGCCGACGCCCGCAGCGTCGCCTACGGACTGGGCATGAAATTCTATGTTTTCAACGAGAAGGAGCGCTTCGCCCACGATGTCATGGACCGCTTCGTCTCCGAGTATTGCGCCGGGCGCACCCCCAACCCCTGCATCGACTGCAACCGCTGCCTGAAGTTCGGTGCCCTGCTGGAGCGGGCCCTGGTCCTGGGCTACGACTATTTGGCCACCGGTCACTACGCCCGGGTGGACTTCGATGAGGCCACCCAAAAATACCGCCTCCTCCGGGGCCGCGACCGGCACAAGGACCAGAGCTATGTCCTCTACCAGCTCACGCAGCACCAGCTTTCCCACCTGCTGCTGCCCGTGGGCGAGTACGACAAGCCCACCATAAGAGACAGCGCCCGCCAGGCGGGCCTGCTCAACGCCGACAAGTCCGACAGCCAGGATATTTGCTTCGTCCCCGACGGCGATTATGTGCACTTTCTCCGGGAATACGGCGGCGTAGACCTGACCCCCGGAGACTTTGTGGACCGAGAGGGCCATGTCCTGGGCCGCCATAAGGGCCTGCCCTGCTACACCACCGGCCAGCGCAAGGGTCTGGGCGTCAGCGCCGGGAAGCATGTCTATGTCCTGCGCAAAAACGCCGCCGACAACACCATCCTCCTGGGTGACAACGAAGAGCTTTTTACCTCCACCCTCACCGCAAGCCATGTGAATTGGATCAGCGGCGACACCCCTACCGCCCCCCTGCGCGTCACCGCCAAGACCCGTTACAGCCAAACGGAGGCCGTCGCTACCGTGACCCCCCTCCCCGATGGCCGCATCCAAGTGGAGTTCGACACCCCCCAGCGCGCCATCACCGCCGGCCAAGCCGTGGTCCTCTACCAAGCAGAAGAAACCCTCGGCGGCGGCACTATTGAATAATATAATTGAGCCTGTCGAAAAACCCTCCGGGTTTTTCCGACAAAAGGCTTGCAGTCTGCTGCGCGCATAATTTGTCCGTCTGTGACGGACAAATTCCACACTTGCAGCCTGAGAAGTATTTTCTCTCACGCACATGTCGCGAGAGAAAATGATCCCAATTTTTTGCCGCCTGCGGGCGGCAAACTCTGCGAGGCTTTTTTGACACTCTGATATAATTATAATGTGTGTAATAAGCAGCATAAAAACCCGGGCGGCCCCACTAGACCGCCCAATTTTTATATCCTCGCCCCGTCCCCAAAGCCTCCCTTGCCTAAAGGGAGGGAGACAGGTTACAATCCGAAGTGCAACACCCCGAAAATAAGAAGACAATACGCCCTC
>CAVJNL010000130.1:0-2484 GCA_963650985.1 Clostridium sp. CAG:413 | reverse complement strand
TTCGTTTGTTTTTCCCCGAACTGCAAGAAATCCCCCGCTTTCACGCAGCGAAAGTGGGGGGTCCTTGACAGACTGAATCGTTTTTTTCAACTTATTCAAAGTTGAAAAAACGATTGATTTTAATAGTGAGGGACACCCTTCTTGGGTTTCCCTCACACTCCATTCCTTACCGTTAATGTAATTTTCCCATTTTATCGACAGTTTGGGATTTGCATTTGCGGAGAAATGTGATAGAATGATTCCGAGACGCGGCGCATACAATGACCCGAAAGGGGAGTGGCATCGTGATCGTATTGCTGAAAAAGAGGACTGTGCTGCTGGTTTGCGGGGCTGTGGCCCTGGTGCTGGGGGCCGTGTGCGCCCTTTGCATGTCACGGGACAAGCCGGTCATGTCTGCCGTGAGCCCTCAGGCCGCCCAACGGACGGTGATCTTGGACGCCGGGCACGGCGGGGAGGACGGCGGCGCGGTCTCGGCTGCCGGGGTGCCGGAGAGCAGCATCAATTTGCACATCGTGCAGAAGCTGGAGCTGCTGTTTGCTTTCGTTGGAGAGAGCACTACCCTCACCCGCACCGGGGAGGACGCTATCTATTCCGGCGACGCCCAGACCCTCCGGGAGAAAAAGGTTTCCGACCTGAATAACCGGGTGGACCTGGTGAATGACACGCCCAACGGCTTTCTCATCAGTATCCACCAAAACAGTCTCCCTGGCACCCGCGCCCGGGGCGCGCAGGTGTTTTATAACGCCGTGGAGCCCGCCCAGGCCGCCGCTGTGTCCGTGCAGCAGGCTCTCAACAGCGGCGTGAATACAAGCGGCAAAAACGCCAAGCAGATCGACGAATCTATATACCTGATGAATAAGATCCAGCGCCCGGGCATCCTTGTGGAGTGCGGATTTTTGTCCAACGCCGGGGAAGCAGAGCTGCTCCAGACGGACGGCCACCAGCTCCGCCTTTCTGCCGCCATCGTGTCCGGGTATCTACAATGCAGATTGGAGAAAAAGTAGCCATGAAAACCAAAACCCTATTCTATTGCACCCAGTGCGGCAACGAAACGCCCAAGTGGGCGGGCCGCTGCCCCGCCTGCGGCGCGTGGAACACCATCGTGGAGCAGCCTGAGGCAAAGGCTGCAACTAAAAAGAGCGCCAGGCCGCTGCTGCGCAGAACTGTAAAGGCAAGCGCCATTACAGACATGACAACCGATCAGGAGATACGATTTTCCACCGGCATGGGCGAATTGGACCGGGTTTTGGGCGGCGGCGCGGTGAAGGGCTCCCTGGTTTTGGTGGGCGGCGCTCCGGGCATCGGTAAGTCTACCCTTATGCTGCAAATTTGCAAGCGGCTGGGCGAGCAATTTCGGGTGCTCTATGTCTCCGGCGAAGAATCCGTACACCAACTCAAGCTCCGGGCCCAGCGCCTGCACGCGGAAAGCGAAAATCTTTTCGTCCTCTCCGAGACCAATTTGGGCGATGTGCTGGAGTGCGTGCAGACGGAGCAGCCGGACATTTTGATCGTGGACTCCATTCAGACCCTGTATAACGAGGAGATCAGCTCTCCGGCCGGGGGCATCGGCCAGGTGAAGGACTGCACCATGAAGCTCATGCAGCTTGCCAAAGAGGGGAACATCACCATTTTTGTCATCGGCCATGTGAACAAGGAGGGCTACATTGCCGGGCCCAAGGTCCTGGAGCACATGGTGGACTGCGTGCTCTATTTCGAGGGCGACCAGCACATGACCTACCGCATCCTCCGGGCCGCTAAAAACCGTTTCGGCGCTACCAATGAGATCGGCGTTTTTGAGATGCTGGACAGCGGTCTGCGGGAGGTGGAGAACCCCTCGGAAATGCTTCTCTCCGGCCGCCCGGAGGACGCCCCCGGCTCCTGCG
This sequence comes from Clostridium sp. CAG:413, assembly GCA_963650985.1. Taxonomy (GTDB): domain Bacteria; phylum Bacillota; class Clostridia; order Oscillospirales; family Oscillospiraceae; genus Vescimonas. The sequence goes on along the minus strand of CAVJNL010000130.1, from coordinate 601 downwards.
TCACCTGCGTCATGGAGGGCGCAAGGCCCGTGCTGGCCGAGGTGCAGGCCCTGGTGGCCCCGTCCAACGCCAACTATCCCCGCCGCACCTGCAACGGCCTGGACTCCAACCGCGCCGCCATGCTCCTGGCCGTTCTGGAAAAGCGCGGCGGCCTGAAGGTCTCTCAGTGCGACGCCTATTTCAACATCATCGGCGGACTGACCCTGGACGAGCCCGCCTCTGACCTGGCCGTCCTCACCGCCGTTGCCTCCAGCTACCTGGATAAGCCCATTCCCACGAAGCTGACCGCCGTGGGGGAGGTGGGCCTCTCCGGTGAGCTGCGCAGCGTCAACCACATTGACCAGCGTCTGGCCGAGGTGCAGCGCCTGGGCTTTACCCAATGCATCGTCCCCGCCCAGCAGACCCATAAGCTCCGGGCCCCCGGCGACTTGCAGCTCCTGCCCGTCAAAAATATAGGCCAGGTCCTCCGGCTCCTGGCTCATGACGAGCTATAGGCATAAAAAGTCCTCCGTATCACACGGAGGACTTTTACAGTCTGTCAAAGACCCCCCCGCTTTCGCTGCGTGAAAGCGGGGGATTTCTTGCAGTTCGGGGAAAAACA
>CAVJNL010000129.1:0-2493 GCA_963650985.1 Clostridium sp. CAG:413 | reverse complement strand
TGAAACGGTTGATTGCATCCCTTTCTGCGATGTCCCGCAGGTATTCAAGCTGTTCCTCTGTCACGGCCAGAGCATCAGCGGTCTTGCCGGTATTGTTGGCAGTTTCTCCCGTATAGGCGGCGATGTCACCAAGGTCAAAACCGCTGGTATCACCCAGACCGCCCATGTTGAACATTCCACCAATTTTGGCATCAATGCCCTTGCCAAAATCGTTGCCCGCCGCCCATGCGTCCCCGTATTCAAAACGGTAGTCAATGGTGGGAGCGTTCTTGTCAAGGGTGATGGCATTTTCATTCTTGCCCCAGGCGGTTACAGAGCTTTGCAAACTCTCCAGGCCAGCCGTCCAGTTGGTGCCGAAAATGGCATCAATGATGGTGGTGACCACCTTGCCCAGGTTCAAAAACCAGCCAATGATTTGACCGATGAGGTTAGCCACGGCATCACCAAAACTGTTAAAACCTCCGTTGCACACATTCAAAATCCATTCCACGATGCCAAGAAACGGGGCAACGAAGATGGCCCAGATGTACTGAATGAGGGCATTGAGCAGGCCAATCACGGTGTTGCCAATGAAAGCGCCTGCCACCGCAATGGCTCCGCAGATGAGCCCCGTGGCGGAGATGGAGGAGCCGGTGACCTTGTTGATGATGGCCACCACGCCATAGAGCAGGCCGATGACAACGGCAATAAGCATGATTATCCAGGTGATGGGAGATGCCAGCAAGGCGGAGTTAAAGGTGAATACCGCCGCAGAGGCCGCCGCTGTGTTGCCGGTCAACACGCCAAAGCCAATGCTGAGGAGGTTGACCACAGCGTGGTATGCTGCTGTGGCAACGGCTGCAATCTGCGTCCAGTGCGCCGCTACTTGGAATACCAGAAAAGCGGTGCCCAGGCCCAGCACGATGGGGCCAATCACAGAGAGATTGTTGGCAAGCCAGTTGATGGCAGTGAGCAGGGGCTGTGTCACCTTTAGGGCGATATTGCCCATTTGGGTCCACACTTGCCCCCAGGTCATAGCCATGCCATTAAACTTGGCATTGGTTTCATCTGCGATGGACAGGAGCGCATTTTTCACAACGGTTGCCGACACGGCCCCCTTTTCTGCATAGGATTTGATAGAGCCCTCTGCAATGCCCATGTACTGCTCAATGGCTCTGGCGATGCCGGGCGCATTTTCAAGGATGGAGTTTAGCTCCTCACCTCTCAGAGCGCCTGCCGCCATTGCCTGGGTGAGCTGGAGCATGGCCGCCGCCTGTCCCTGGGCGGATGCACCACCAATGACAAACTGCTTGTTGACCTGCTCCATGAAAGCAATGAGCTCATCATTGGAGCTGAAAGCGGCCCCAGCGTTTGCGCCCATGCTGGCAATGGCAGATGCCGTGTCAAGATAGGCAGCTCTGGAGCGCTGGGCAGAGGCCATGATTTTGGCCTCCAGAGCATCTACACTGCCACCGTCATCAACTATGAAGTTGAGGCGGGCGGTGGTACTGGTCATCTGGTCAGAGAGATCTATGAGCTTTTTAAGGCCGACACTTGCGCCGATGGTAGCCGCCAGATTTTTGACCCTGCCCAGCATGTCATCCAGTGCGTCATTGCCGCCCCGGATGCTGGCATTGAGCTGTTGCTCTGCTTGAGTGGTCTGGCGGATGTTTTGTGTGACCTGTTGCTCCTGCTGGGCCGCACGGCGGTAGTTTTCCTCCATCTCACGAATGACAAGATTAGCCTCCCCCAGGCCAGCTCTTGCTTGATTGAGGAGGCGCACATCAACGGCATTGGCGCAGGCATCTTGCATCTGCTCAAAGCTGTGCAGGGTGATGTCCATGGCCTTTGTCATGGTCTTGAGCACGCCAGTTACTTGGTCATTTAGGACCATTTGGGACCGTATTGTGGCCACAAGTCCGCCTCCTTTCGTGGGGAATAAAAATAGCGCCCCCACTTACTGTGAGGGCGCTAAAAGCGCTTAGTGCTTAAAACATGGCACGGACAAAGTTCTTGTAAACCTTGTCATCCATTTCAAGCAGGCTGTTTTTTCCGTCTTTGAAACGGACCGCAACAGTGACGGTGCTTTTGTTTTTTGCGGATAGCCCCGCCAGCAAGCCAACGGGTCCCAGCAGAGCCGCACCAACAGCACCTCTTGCAATGCCGCTGGCAGCGCTTTTGCGGGTGTCCTCTGTGATGACATCATAGCTGTCCACGCCAAACTTATCCAGGAGGATGTAGTTTTTGCGGTCAACATAGATTTGCACCACGCCGCCAATGCCGGTGATGGGTTTTCCCATGTAGTCACCAGCGATGACCATATTTTTTGCTCCCATGATGTAGCCCTCCTTGGTGTTGATAACACCATTTTAGGCTAAATCAGTTCACGATGTCAAGAGATGGAGCCAAAAGTGCTATCTGCGCTTTCGGCTTGCTTTGTTCTTGAGTTCCGCCTCTTTTTTCCGCTCCTTTTCGCAGCGGATATTGATGGAGGCGATGACAAAAGCTCTCTCA
>CAVJNL010000128.1:0-2500 GCA_963650985.1 Clostridium sp. CAG:413 | reverse complement strand
AAAAGACCCCGTGACTGCACTGCGCACGGAATAAAATTTGGGCGCTTCCGATGCAAACGGTGTCAGCCTGAAAGAAATTCAAGAATGGTTGGGACACAGTGATATTTCGACCACCTCAAACATTTACACGCACTTGAATTTCAACTCGAAGATTGCGTCTGCCAATGCGATTTTGGGCGTATATCCCTCCGCATGATACTTTATGTCCCTCCAATGTCCCTCCTAAAATCAGTCTGCAAACGGCAAATCTGATGATGCGGGAGGGACAGTACATAAGCACACAGAGCACAAAGAAAAGCCCGCAAACCCAGCCGTATCAAGGGTTTGCGAGCCTTCAAAGCGTGGTGCCGGTGGCGGGGGTCGAACCCGCACGGGTTATTAGCCCAACGGATTTTGAGTCCGCCTCGTCTGCCAATTCCAACACACCGGCATCTATTATTTTAAGTCATCTCCCGATGCCCCATCCGAGAAAACGGAGGGACATCATGGAGGGACATTAAAACCAAATTACATATTCAGTTTTCAAAAAGCCTTGCAAAATCAAGAGTTTCCGCCAAGGTGGTATGAAACGGCGAAGTAGATTTTGAGTCCACTTCGTCTACCAATTCCAACACACCGGCAGGTACTAAATTATTATAACGCATTTTCGCCCCCATTTCAAGAGGGAAATTTGCCGCTGCGCAATAAATTCGCCGGGAATAATCCCCCACCGCCGGGGCAGTCTACCCATAGAAGCGCACACGCGCCATTTTTTTACACAGGGGGACTGCCTTTATGTCAGAAATGTTTTGTTTTCAGTGCCAGCAAACCGCCGGGGGCACCGGCTGCGTCCGCACCGGCGTGTGCGGCAAGCAGCCCGAGACGGCCCGGCTCCAGGACGACCTCATCTACGCCCTCATGCGCCTGGCCTTGGCGTCGGAGCAGCAGGGCCGCCGCACCAAAGAATCAGGCCGCCTGCTCATGGACGGCCTCTTTACCACCCTCACCAATGTGAATTTTGACGACGAAGCCCTCCGCCGCTTCACGGACCGCGTCACCGCCGAGACCCGGGCCCTGGGCGGCTGGGACGGCCAATTGGTGGAGCTTTGGAAAGGGGACACCGACACCGTCTCCCTCCGATCCACCCTGCTTTTCGGCATGAAGGGCATGGCGGCCTACGCCCACCACAGCCTGAACCTGGGCTATGAGGACGAGACGGTGACGGCGTGGTTTTATAGGGGCCTGTGCGAGGTGAACCGCCCCCACACCGTGGAGCAGTGGCTGGCCCTCATTATGGAGTTCGGCCAGGTGAACCTGCAGTGCATGGCCCTTTTGGACCGGGCCAACACGGAGACCTTCGGCGACCCCACCCCCACCCGGGTGCACACGGACATCAAAAAAGGACCCTTCATTGTGGTGTCCGGCCACGATCTGGAGGACCTGCACCAGCTCCTGGAGCAGACGGCGGGCAAGGGCGTCAACATCTACACCCACAGCGAAATGCTCCCCGCCCACGGCTACCCGGGCCTGCGCAAATACCCCCACCTGGCCGGAAATTTCGGCACCGCCTGGCAGAGCCAGCAGAAGGAGTTCGAGGACATCCCCGCCCCGGTGCTCTTCACCACCAACTGCCTCATGCCGCCCCGGCCCAGCTATGCCGACCGGGTCTATACCACCTCCGTGGTGGGCTATCAGGGCCTGCGCCACATCGCCGGGGACGAAAATAACCATAAGGATTTCACGCCCCTCATCGACCAGGCCCTCTCCCTGGGCGGCTACGACCACGACCACAGCATGAGCGGCATCAACGGCGGCCACATCCTCACCACCGGCTTTGCCCACGCCGCCGTCCTCTCCCGGGTCGGGGAGATCGTGGACGCGGTGAAGTCCGGGGCCATCCGCCACATTTTCCTGGTGGGCGGCTGCGACGGCGCGCACCCCGGCCGCAATTATTACACGGAGTTCGTCAAGCAGACCCCTATGGATACCCTGGTCCTGACCCTGGCCTGCGGCAAATACCGCTTCAACGACCTGGACCTGGGCGAGATCGGCGGCCTGCCCCGCATTTTGGACATGGGCCAGTGCAACGATGCTTACAGCGCCGTGCAGGTGGCTCTGGCCCTAGCCGACGCCTTCGGCTGTACGGTGAACGACCTGCCCCTGACCCTGGTGCTCTCGTGGTACGAGCAAAAGGCAGTGTGCATCCTCCTGACCCTCCTGAGCCTGGGTATCAAAAACATGTACCTGGGCCCCACCCTCCCCGCCTTCCTCTCGGAAACCGTGGTAAAAACCCTGGTGGATGCCTATAACCTCCAACCCATCACCGCCCCGGAGCAAGACCTGGACGCCATCCTCCACCGGGGATGAAATAAATCCCAATCCGTAGGGGTCGGCGTCCCCGACGACCCGATTACCGCACCCCTTGCAACGCCCCAAATCAAAGGCCCCCTTGCCTAAAGGGGGCTGGACAGGTTACAATCCGAAGTGCAACACCCCGAAAATAAGAAGACAATACGCCCTC
>CAVJNL010000127.1:0-2510 GCA_963650985.1 Clostridium sp. CAG:413 | reverse complement strand
CCCGGCATGGCATACCTCAAAGAAACCTCTTTGTTACCCTTTAGGCAAGGGAGGCAACGGGCTTCCGGGGGTGCGGGGGGGGGCGGCGACCGCGAGGGTCGCCCCTACGGAGGATTAGGGGCGGGGGAAGTTTTGGCGTTTATTGTGGCGGAGGGCGATGAGTTCGGCGAGGATGGAGACGGCGACTTCGGCGGGGGTCTCGCCGCCCAGGTCCAGGCCGATGGGGGTATGGACGGGGGCAAGGTCGGCATCGGTATAGCCTTTCTCGCGCATTTGGGCGAAGATGGAAGCGACCTTGGCGCGGCTGCCCACCATGCCTACATAGGCGCGGCTTTTACCCAGCACGGCGCTGAGGGCGGCGCTGTCGGTGGCGTGGCTGTAAGAGCAGAGGACATAGTAGGCGTCGGGGGCCAGGTCCAGGGACTGGAGGCCGGAGGCGAAGTCCGGGACGCGCTCGAAGCGGTCGGCCATGGCTGCGGACTCGGGTATGAGCTCCGGGGCGCGGGTGTCCACCAGGAGGACATGGAAGCCCACCTGCTGGGCCATGGGGATGAGGTTACGGCCCACATGGCCGCCGCCACACACCACCAGCAGGGGGGCGGTGCGGTAGACCTCGATGAAGACGGTGATGGAGCCGGTGCAGGTGCGGCCAAAGACAGCATCGGTGATCTCATAGTGCTTCAGGGCGTTGGCACCGGCGCGGAGACAGTCTACGGCGTCGCGCTTGGCCATTTGCTCGTGGGCACCGCCGCCTACGGTGCCGGAGGAAAAACCGTTTTCATACACCAGCATTTTCCCGCTGGTGCGGGGGGTGCTGCCGGAGGCGTCTACGATGGTGACTACGGCGTAATTTTTGCGGTCTTTTTGGGCTTGCAATTGCTCCTGCAACAGGTCCTCCATGGCGATTCTCCCTTATATCCTTTGTTTTTTACAGTATACAATAAAAATCGGAGGGCGGCAAGGGAAATAAAAGTTGGCCGCGCAGGAGGCAGACCTGCGCGGCCGGGAAAGGGAAAATGAGAAAAGAAATGGGCTTATGGGGGGTTAGTCGGTGGTGTAGTTGTCGAAATAGCCCTGGATATAGACGATGGGGGTGCCCTTGTCGCCGCTGCCGGAGGTCAGGTCGCAGAGGGAGCCGATGAGGTCCGTCAGGTTGCGGGGGGTGGTGCCCTCGGAGATCATGTTGCCCACCAGGGAGACCTTGGCGTCCTTTTGGCGAATTTTCTCGGAAATGGCCTGCTGCAGGGCCTCGCCGCTGAGGTCGGCAAAGTCCTTGTCGGCCAGGTACTTCAGCTTCAGTTCGTTGGGGGTGCCGATAAGGCCGTCGGTGTAGCCGGGGGAGACGACGGGGTCGGCCAGCTCCCAGATTTTGCCGGCGGGGTCCTTGAAGGCGCCGTCGCCGTAGATCATGGCCTCGATGTGCTTGCCGGTGCGCTGGGAGAGGGCCGCGCCCAGGGCCTCGGCCACGGCCATGGTGTCACGGGGGAAGAGCTTCACGCGGCCATCGTCGGCCTTGTTGGAGCCCAGGAGGCCGTACTGGGGGTTATAACCGCTGCCGTCCACGGGGGAAGTCAGCAGGTCGTCCAGGCCCAGGACGCACCGGGCACCGGCGGACTTTAGCAGGCGCTTGGAGCGCTGGCGGGTGTGGATGTCGCAGCAGATGACGGTGTCGGTGTAGGGGAGGATGGACTGGACGCGGTTGGAGAAGATGATCTCCACCTGGGCCCCGGCCTCCCGGATGAGGCTCTGGTAATAGTCCACATAGTCAACGCCGGTGAAGGGGTGGATGACGGAGCCGAAGTGGCTGCGGAACTGCTCCAGGGTCAGCACATCCCGGTAGGGGTCTACGCCGGCCTCGTCAAGCTGGTCCATGCTGACCAGGTGATTGCCAACCTCGTCGGAGGGCAGGCTCAGGAGCAGGACGATCTTTTCCGCGCCGGAGGCGATGCCGGAGAGCAGGAGGGAGAAGCGGTTGCGGCTGAGGATGGGGAAGGTGACACCCACGGTCTTGCCGCCGGTCTTGGCCTTTACATCGGCGGCGATCTGCTGAACGGTGGCGTAGTTGCCCTGGCAGCGGGCCACCACGGACTCGGTGATGGCCACGATGTCCTTGTCGCGGGGGGTGATGCCCTCCTGGGTCAAGACGTTTGCAACGGTGTCGGCGGCGATGGACACGACATCGTCACCCTGACGGAAGATGGGGGCGCGCACGCCGCGCACCACAGTACCGATGGTTCTGCTCATAGGGAAGTCTCCTTTGCGGTGATGTTTTTTTCAAGCAAGGTGTAGTATACGATATTTGGCGGCATAAGTAAAATATGGAATTTTTATTGCTGGGATAAGTGGAGGTTATGATGCGGGGGTTGCAAGGGGTGCGGTGGGGCGGGCCGATGTGGGGAGCGAATTGAGCGCCGCCAGTGGCGGATGAAGCGAAATGAGCGAGTGGCCGCGGTCAAAATTTCAAGCGTCCGCCGTAAGGCAGCGCAGAAATTTTGGGCACCGCAACAGGG
>CAVJNL010000126.1:0-2591 GCA_963650985.1 Clostridium sp. CAG:413 | reverse complement strand
CATCGGGGTTGATGATGGTCTGCATGGACGCACGGTCCAGGGTACCATCGGGGTTCACTGCCACCTTACCGGAGGTATCGGGAACCTGCTTAACAGTTACGAGAATTTTCATATTCTTTGTTCCTCCTGATTATTTCACGCCCATTTTGCCGGAAATGACCATACGCTGCACTTCGCTGGTGCCCTCGTAGATTTCCGTGATCTTGGCGTCGCGCATCATGCGCTCCACCGGGTACTCGCGGGTATAGCCGTAGCCGCCGAACAGCTGCACGGCGCGGCGGGTCACATCGGACGCCATCTCCGCGGCAAAGAGCTTCGCCATGGAGGAGTAGAAGCCTGTGTTGGGGTCGCCCGCATCCTTGGCGCAGGCGGCGCGGTACACCAGCAGCTGGGCGGCGTCGGCCCGGGCCTTCATGTCGGCCAGCTGGAACTGGGTGTTCTGGAACTGGGAAATGCGCTTGCCGAACTGCACGCGCTCCTTGGTGTAAGCCACAGCCTCGTCGATAGCGCCCTCGCCGATGCCCAGGGCCTGGGCTGCCACGCCCACGCGGCCACCGTCCAGGGTGCCCATGGCCACCTTGAAGCCCTTGCCTTCCTGGCCCAGCAGGTTCTCCTTGGGCACGATGCAGTCCTCAAAGATCAGGTCGCTGGTGGCGCTGCCGCGGATGCCCATCTTCTTCTCGTGCTTGCCGATGGAGAAGCCGGGGAAGCCCTTCTCCACGATGAACGCGGAGATGCCGTGGTTGCCCTTGGATTTATCGGTCATGGCGAACACCACGAAGGTGTCGGCCTCGGTAGCGTTGGTGATGAAGCACTTGGTGCCGTTGAGCACATAGTGATCGCCCTCCAGCACGGCGGTGGTCTGCTGGCCGGAAGCGTCGGTGCCCGCGCCGGGCTCCGTCAGGCCGAAAGCGCCCAGCTTGCGCCCGCTGAGCAGGTCAGGCAGATACTTCATCTTCTGTTCCTCGGTGCCGTAGGCGTAGATGGGATAGCAGCACAGGGAGGTGTGGGCGCAGATGATAACAGAGGTGGTGCCGCAGGTCTTGGCGATCTCCTCCACGCACATGGCGTAGGCCAGGTTGTCGCCGCCGGCGCCGCCGTACTTCTTTGGGAACGGAATGCCCAGGATGCCCAGCTTGGCCAGCTTGGGGATGGTCTCCTTGGGGAAGCGCTCCTCCTCGTCCAGCTCTGCGGCCAGGGGCTTTACCTCGTTTTGCGCAAAGTCGCGGTACATCTTGCGGAGCATCTCATGCTCCTTGGACAGTGTAAAATCCATTTTGCATTCTCCTTTTTGGCTTTCTAAACGCAGGAAAATTTGGAAACAGGTTTTGCTTCCCCTTCCGTTTTGTGTGCCCATCTTACCAAATCCAAAAAATGATTGCAATATTATTTTCCGATATACGGAAAACTAATTTTACAAAAATTCCTCGTAAATTTTGTGCATATCGACATTATTCAGGAAAAATGTACCATTTTCACGCTTTAAGTCCCGTTTTGACCCGCATTTTTTCGCTATTTTTGTCCGACTTTTATAATTTATATGGAATGATTAAAAAATAACTTTCCATTTTAATTTTTTCATTTTCCGAATTTTAATGTTGAAATTTGGAAATATCCGTGGTACAATGCAATTAACCGGAAAGAAATGAAAGGGATTTCATCATGAATAATAATCTGTATATGTCCACACTGTTGAAGGCGTTTGACATCCTGGACTGCTTTGAGAGCGACCGCCAGGAGATCGGCATCTCCGACATCGCCGCCAAGGTGGGCCTTCCCGTCAGCTCTGTGCACCGCATCATCCAGAGCCTGGAGTTCGAGGGCCTGCTGAGCCAAAACCAGGAGAGCAAAAAATACGCCCTGGGCAGCAAAATGCTCAGCTACTCGCAAAAGTGCGGCCAGTACCAGCGCTTCCAGCAGATCGCCGCCAAGTACGCCAACGAGCTGTGCCGCATCACCCAGGAGAATGTGAATGTGGCCACCTGCTCCGGTGACCAGATCACCAACATCTACACCGCCGAGACCCACTTCATCCTGCGGCCCAATTTCCCGGTGCACACCCCCTTCCCTATCCACTGCACCGGCGTGGGCCGGGTGTTCCTCAGCCACATGCCCCTGGCGGCGCAAAAGTGGGTCTATGAGGCCAATGCCCAGGCCATCGGCATGACCCAGGACAAATTTCTGGACCTGCTGCAAAAGGCAAAGCAGGACGGCTACGCCCTGGACGATCAGGCCTTCAACGCCGGACTGCGCTGCGTGGCCGCGCCCATCTATTGCAGCGGCGATAAGCTGCTGTTCGCCATGTCCGTCTCCGCCCCCCTGGCCCGCATGGACGACACCGTCTACGAAAACGCCCGCCGCCTGGTCCTGGAATACGCCGACCGCATCTCCCAGGAGATCCAAGCCGAAGAACTCCGCCGGTGAGGAAATTCAATAATAAAGCGCAAAAAGCAGCCCGCCACCGACGGACTGCACCTGTAAAATGAAAGTAGACACTCACAAAAGTGTGGGTGTCTACTTTTCAGTCTGTCAAAGACCCCCCGCTTTCGCTGCGTGAAAGCGGGGGATTTCTTGCAGTTCGGGGAAAAACA
>CAVJNL010000125.1:0-2636 GCA_963650985.1 Clostridium sp. CAG:413 | reverse complement strand
CGGACAAATTATGCGCGCAGCAGACTGCAAGCCTTTTGTCGGAAAAACCCGGAGGGTTTTTCCGACAGGCTCAGGTGGCCTCCCGGCCACCTCTCATAAATTTTCCGTCTCGGAGCAACAATTACTCCTCCACCTCGCCCACAATGGCGATATGCAGCTCGTTCCCAGCTGCTTCTGCACTCCCCACAAAATGGCGGGGCATTTTGCGGGGGCCCCTCGCACAATTTCAATCCTCGGCGGAAGTGAATTCCGCCTGCGGCAAGGTTTTGCTGCGCAAAACGCTTGTTGTGGAGCAAAAGCAGCCGGGAAAAATGTGGTTGCGGGCCCTTACTCCTCTAACTGACCCACCAGAGCAATATGCAGCTCGTCCAGCTGCTTCTGCTCCACAGCCGACGGCGCGTCCATCATAATATCCTGGGCGTTCTTGTTCATGGGGAAGGGGATGATCTCCCGGATGGAGCTCTCGCCCGCCAGCAGCATCACCATGCGGTCCACGCCCGGGGCAATGCCCGCGTGGGGGGGCGCGCCGTAGCAGAAGGCGTTGTACATGGCGGGGAACTTCTTCTTCACATCCTCCTCGCCCAGGCGCACCATTTCGAAGGCCTTGATCATGATCTCCGGGTCGTGGTTACGCACCGCGCCGCTGCTGAGCTCCACGCCGTTGCACACCAGGTCGTACTGGTTTGCCATGATGTCCAGGGGGTCAATTTCGCCGCGCTCGGCCTTGAGCAGGGTCTCCATCCCGCCGCTGGGCATGGAGAACGGGTTGTGGCAGAACTCCAGCTCGCCGCTCTCGTCGCCGATCTCGTACATGGGGAAGTCCACGATCCAGCAGAATTCGTAGCGCTCCTTGTCCATGTGGCCCTCGCAGGCGGCACCGAAGGTCTTGATCATCACGCCCACGGACTTGGTGGCGCTCTCTCCGGCGGCCACAACGACCAGAGTGTTGGGCTTCAGGTCCAAAACCTTCGCCAGCTCGCCCTTCACCGGGGCCACGAACTTGCCGATGCCCCCGGCGATTTCGCCGTTTTCGTCCACCTTGAACCAGTAGCCCTTGCTGCCGGACTGCACCTCGCAGTCGGTGAGGAGCTTCTCAATCTGCTTGCGGGTGAGGGTGCAGTCGGAGATGTCCACCATCTTCACTGTCTGGCCGCGCAGAGCGTCAAACTCGTTGTTTTCAAAGAGCTTCGTAACATTTTTGCAGGTGAGATCAATGCGCAGGTCGGGCTTGTCGGAGCCGTAGGTTTCCATAGACTCCAGATAAGGAATGCGGCGGAAAGGCGCGGAGGAGGCCACGCTATAGGTGCCGAACTTGGCGAAGATGGGGGGCAGCACATCCTCCAGCACGGCGAACACATCGTCCTGGGTGGCGAAGGCCAGCTCCATGTCCAACTGATAGAACTCGCCGGGGGAGCGGTCGCCCCGGGCGTCCTCGTCCCGGAAGCAGGGGGCGATCTGGAAATAGCGGTCGAAGCCGGAGGTCATCAAAAGCTGCTTAAACTGTTGGGGGGCCTGGGGCAGGGCGTAGAACTTGCCGGGGTGCTTCCGGGCGGGCACCAGGTAGTCGCGGGCGCCCTCGGGGGAGGAGGCGGTGAGGATGGGGGTGGTGATCTCCAGGAAGCCGTGCTCGGACATGGCGGCGCGGAGGGCGGCCACCACCTGGCAGCGGAGGATGATGTTCTTCTTCACCGCGGGGTTGCGCAGGTCCAGATAGCGGTACTTCAGGCGGGCGGTCTCGTCGGCCTCCCGGCTGCGGTTGATCTCAAAGGGCAGGCTGTTGTAGCGGCAGCGGCCCAGGACCTCGATCTTGCTGGGTACTACCTCGATGTCGCCGGTGTCCTGCTTGGGGTTCTTGCTGGCCCGCTCCCGGACCACGCCCTCCACGCTGATGGTGGATTCCTTGTTCAGGCCCTTGATGATGGCCAGCATGTCCTCGGTCTCAGCCACCACCTGGGTGGTGCCATAAAAGTCGCGCAGGACTACAAAGGCCAGATTGCTGCCCACCTCGCGGACATTCTCCATCCAGCCCACGATCTTCACGCTCTTGCCCACATCAGCCAGCCGCAGCTTGTTGCAGGTGTGTGTACGCATTTGCATCATGGTATTCTTCCTCCTGTTTTTGATAATGAATTGTATAATTTGGATTGGATATAACTATAAGTTTTCAAAAAATGGACACCAGAGGGATGATATTGGGACCCCCAAACCGGGCGGACAGGGCCGTCCGATACCCGGGAAACGGGGCGTCGGGGACGCCGCCTCCTACGAAGCTCTATCGGTGAACGGTGTGTAGGGGCCGGCGGTTGCCCACCGTCGTGCCAACCGATTCCCGGCCACTGTCGTGGCCGCCAATCGGGGCACTTCCTCGAAATCGGCTCGCTTCATCTGCCACTGGCAGCGCTTCGCCGATTTCCCCGACGGCCCGCGCCGGGCTTGCACCGCACTATCCGGCAGGGCACGCGGGCCCTGCCCTACAAAGCGTTGCGTTACCGGGGTCGGGCGGACAGGGTCGTCCGCCCCTACAACCGATTCCGTAGGGGACGATGCCCACATCGTCCCGACCACCGCATTTCTTGTAATGTGTCATTGCGAAGCCAGTGCGCACACTGGCTGTGGGGAGCGAACCGAGCGCTGCC
>CAVJNL010000124.1:0-2663 GCA_963650985.1 Clostridium sp. CAG:413 | reverse complement strand
GAGGGCGTATTGTCTTCTTATTTTCGGGGTGTTGCACTTCGGATTGTAACCTGTCACCTCCCCTTACGCAGGGGAGGCTTTTTTGTGGTGCGGGGGATTGGGTGTCAAAAAGTTGGTGGGATTTTTGGTAATTTTTAACCATTTGAAAATTTTGTAATTATTTTGTAATTTTTGTGTAGCTTTTTTGATAGACTTGTGTTATACTGGGTTCTGTTAGCGAGAGAACCCATACTCCCAACGGAAGAAGGTCCTTTATTTATGTCGAGAAAGCTATGCAGTCTTTGTTTGGCGGTAGCCGTGTTTATCTCTACCCTGTCCATTGCCTACGCCGATGATATGGCGCGGGTGCATTTGACGGAAGAGGATTACGACCAGGCGGTGGCCGTTTTGGCGGACGCGGGGCTGGAGACCGGGTTTGTGTCCGGGCAGGTCAGCACCCAGCGGCTCTATGAAAGCGGTCTGCCTGCGGGCGGTCAGGACGCCTCCCTGAACGAATTGCAGTTTTTGGCCCTGGACGAGATGGAGGCCGAGGCCCTCACTCAGCAGGCGCAGCGGGAGCAACTGGCCGCGAATTTGGCTCTGCTGGGCCAGTATGACGGCGTGAAGCTCACGAGCAGCGCCACCGTTTACTCCAGCGCGGGCAGCGGCGACAGCGGCAACTCCATCGAGAGCGGCAAGGTGGCCAAGCTCAAGGATATTGACGAGACGGGCCGGTGGTATTTGGTGTCCTTCGGCAGCTTCAGCGGGTATGTTTCCGCCGATGTCTGCACCCCCGTGGACTACGACGAATACGACGGCACCGATGCCGTGCGCACCCAGGCAGAGATCGACGCGCGGAAGAAAACCTCTTACACCGTGTCCTTCGGCTCCGGGACGGTTTCCGGCAGCAGCGGTCTGCGCGGGTCCATTGTGGACTACGCCTACACCTTCCTGGGCACCCCCTATGTTTACGGCGGGGCCAGCCGGTCCGGCACCGACTGCTCGGGTCTTACCATGCAGCTCTACGCCCACTACGGCATCTCCCTGCGCCACAGCTGCGTGGCCCAATACTACGCCAGCCAGCCTGTTTCCCGCGGGGAGTTGCAGCCTGGCGACCTGGTGTTCTTCTACTCCGGCATCGGCCATGTGGGCATTTACATCGGCGGCGGCCAGTTTATCCACGCCAGCGACTACGGCGTGGTGGTGGCCTCCCTGTACAGCAACTACTGGGCCAACAACTACTACGGCGCGGGGCGCATTTTGGTGGATTAAGTACATATTTTAATGGTGAGGGACACCCTTCTTGGGTTTCCCTCACCCTCCCTTCCTTACCATTATCGCAATTTGTACCACTTTATCGACAGTCTCATATTTGTCTATTATTTGGATGGAGCCCGAAGCAAGGCTCCGTCCTTTTTATTCTGCATATATGTATAATTATCCATATATGCAGAATATGCTTTGGGTATTTTGCGGTGGTTTTGCCTGTTTTGCCCTGTTTTCAACGGTCAATTTTCACAAAACGAGCAAATTCCGTGGATTTTTATGCAAAAAGGTGTTGACATTTATGCAGAGGGCGTGTATAGTATGCATTGTCAAGGGGGAACACCCCAAAACAAAGTTCATCTATATACCGCGCGGCGGATCATATAGAGCCATTTCAAAAAACCGAAAGGAAAGATGACAATGAAAAAGTTCGTATCCCTGCTGCTGGCCCTGCTGATGATCGCAAGCCTGGCAGCCTGCGGCAAGAAAGCCGATGACAACACTGACAGCACTGACGAGTCCCTCTCCGTTTTGGAGAATGTGGTGACCTGGGACGATGTGGAACCCTACCGCGTTCTGGTGCAGAAGGGCGACCCCAAGGGTCTGCTGCCCGGTATCAACAAGGCCATCGCTGAGCTGACCGCCGACGACGGCGCCAAGATCAAGGAAATCGAGAACAAGGTCGCTTCCCAGGATGTCAACACCCCCGATTCCGTAGGCACCGAGCTCTCCGACACCGAGACCAAGAGCGAGAGCGGCAAGCCCGTGCTGGTCGTTGGCACCAGCCCCGACTATCCTCCCTATGAGTTCTACTCCGATTCCGCTATGACCCAGTTCGCCGGTATTGATGTGGAAGTGGCTCAGTACATCGCCGACTCCATGGGCATGGAGCTGCAGATGGAAGCCATGAACTTCGACAATCTGGTGACCTCCCTGAGCAACGGTGACTTCGACATGGTGCTGGCCGCCTGCGAGTACACCGAGGAGCGGGCCCTGGCTTGCGACTTCTCCGACCCCTACTACACCGATCTGCCCCCCGTCATCCTGGTGAAGACCGCCAACCTGGACAAGTATAAGACCCTGGACGACATCAACAAGGCCGGCGTCATCATCGGTGCCCAGAAGAACACCACCAAGGCTATGGCCGCCGCCGATATGTTCCCCGAGGCTGCCAACGGCATGGTGCTGGAGTCCCTGGTCCCCACCCTGGTCACGGAGCTGAAGAACGGCACCATTGACCTGCTGGTCCTGGACGGCAATGTGGGCATGAGCTATGTCGATGCTAAGTAATTTCCCCTGCTGACACCACACGCGTGCAAGGCTACGGCCTTGCACGCATGTGTGAGCCTGTCGAAAAACCCTCCGGGTTTTTCCGACAAAAGGCTTGCAGTCTGCTGCGCGCATAATTTGTCCGTCTG
>CAVJNL010000123.1:0-2764 GCA_963650985.1 Clostridium sp. CAG:413 | reverse complement strand
CTTTTCAAAGCTTCAAAAACTTAGGCAGCGGGGCGAAAAGACTTTTTCGACACGCTGTTTCTCTCACGCACATGTCGCAAGAGAAAATGATCCCAATTTTTTGCCGCCTGCGGGCGGCAAACTCTCTGCGAGGCTTTTTTGACACTCTGAGACAGCGCGGGGGCGCTGTCTTTTCTTCTCTTTTTTAGGCCAGGAAGCCTTTTAGGATGGTTTCTTCGGCTTCTTCGGGAGTCAGGCCCAGGGTCTCCAGCTTTAGGAGCTGGTCGCCGGCGATCTTGCCGATGGCGGCTTCATGGATGAGCTGGGCATCGGGGCAGTTGGCGGTGATGGCGGGGATGGACTCGATATGGGCGTGGCCCATGATGATGGAGTCGCACTGGACATGGCCGAAGCACTGGCTATTGCCCACCATGACCGGGTGGAACACCTGCTTGGAATCGTCCTGGGCGACGGAGCGGGAGATGACCCGGCCTTTGGCGTCTTCGCCGTTGAGCTCGATGTGCATATCGCTCTCGGCCTCCTGCTTGCCGTGGGTCAGGAGGCGCTCGGTGACCACCACCTCGCTGCCCTTTTCGCAGTAGAAACGGGTGTCGCGCTTGGTGGAGTCGATGCCGCGAATTTGAATGGTATCCATCTGCATGGTGGAATTTTCGCCCAGGTGGACGATGGTCTGGGGGTTCATGACATTGCGGCCCGTTTCGCCGGGGGCGTCCTCACCGTAGTGCTTTTCGGAATAGTGGACGCGGCTGTTTTTTCCGATATAGAAGGTATGAACGCCGTCGTGGCGGCTTTCGTTGCAGCCGGAATTGTGGATGCCGCAGCCGGCGACGATCTCCACATCGCAGTCATCGCCTACATAAAAGTCGTTATAGACCATCTCGGAAAGGCCGGTCTTGCTGATGATGACGGGGATGTGGCACTGCTCGCCCTTGGTGCCGGGCTTGATGCGGATGTCGATGCCCTGCTTGCCGTCGGTCTTGGGGGTGATCTCGATGTGCTCGGTGGACTGGCGGGCTTCGCAGCCGCTGTCTTTACGAATATTAAAAGCGCCTACGGGTTTGCCGGTGAGGTCGGCGATCTTCTCCAACAGCTTGGCGTCGATTTCGGTAATCATAGCTTGACCTCCTTTTTCTCCAGTACCGGGCAGCCGCCCAGGGTGTCCGCCAGGATCAGGGGGAAGACCTCCTCCGTGGTGCCCCGGTGGGCGATGGCGCCGCCGGAGACCACGATAATTTCGTCGGCCAGCTGTATGATGCGCTCCTGGTGGGAAATGATGATCATGGTGGAGCGGCCCTCTTTATGAATCTGCTCGAAGGTCTCCGTGAGGCGGGCGAAGCTCCAGAGGTCGATGCCGGCCTCGGGCTCGTCGAAGATCATCAGCTCGCTGCCACGGGCCAGGATGGTGGCGATCTCGATGCGCTTGACCTCGCCGCCGGAGAGGGAGACATCCACTTCACGGTCCAGGTAGTCGTTGGCGCACAGGCCCACCTTGGTGAGATACTGGCAGCAGAGGTCCTTGGAGAGCCTTTCGCTGCCGGCGGCCAGGAGCAGCAGGTCGTGGACAGTGATGCCCTTGAAGCGGGGGGGCTGCTGGAAGCCGTAGCTGATGCCCAGGCGGGCGCGGTCGGTGATGGAGAGGCCGGTGATGTCTTGGCCGTTATAGAGGATTTGGCCGCCGGTGGGGGGGACCAGGCCCATGATGACCTTGGCCAGGGTGGTCTTGCCGCCGCCGTTGGGGCCGGTGAAGACCACCAGCTTATGGTCGGGGATGGTCAGGTCGATGTGGTTGAGGATGTCCACCGGGCCCTCCGGGGTGGAGACGCGGTAACAGATGTCCTTGAGCTCTAACATGAAAAACTCCTCCTTTGAGGTTTTCTCGTGGGGTGTATAGCGGGGATTCACGGGGGAATTGGTGTGACAATTGCAGCAAAATACGGGTTTCGACACATTAGTCTCATCATTATAGCAGGATATGGGGAGAAAAGCAATGGACGCGGGGGGATTTTACCTATTTTTCCCGGGGGGAGGGGGATTTATGAGGGAAGAGGGAAAAGGTTTGGGGGATGGGGGGGGAGGTGGATTGCCACGGCAAGCGCGTGCGCTGGCCTCGCAATGACAGGTTTTTTACATGGGGGTGCGGTGCAAGTCCGGCGGGCGGACAGGGGCGTCCGCCCCTACGCTGAACAGGAAAGCTCGTGCGGGCGGCGGGACACATGGGTCCCGCCCTACAAGGACTTTATGCGCTGACGGCGGGCGGGGCAGACCCCCGCCCCTACGGACGCATTATTGCAAGTGCGGTACGGCGGGACGATGTGGGCATCGTCCCCTACGGGTGGGTTACAAGGAGTGCTGGGGCCGACCCCTCAGTCACGGCTCCCCTTGCGCAGGGGAGCCTTTTTAGGGGGAGATAGGCGCGAAAAAGGCCCGGGGAGCTTGGGGCTCACCGGGCGGGGGGTGGAGAGAGGAAACTACATAGGGGGAGAGGTGAATTTAGAGGAGGGAGCAGAGGAGGCTTAGCTCTACGAAGAAGAGGAAGCCCAGGGGGAAGGCGGTGATCTTGGTGTAGAGGTTGAAGTTGCCGGTGGCGATGAAGATCAAAGTCAGGACGATGAGGGCCATCAGGACTACGGCAGCTACGGCGCGGGTTTTGGTACTGGTTTTCATGGTTTTTGATCTCCTTTCAAATTTTGAGGCTGTCGAAAAACCCTCCGGGTTTTTCCGACAAAAGGCTTGCAGTCTGCTGCGCGCATAATTTGTCCGTCTG
>CAVJNL010000122.1:0-2775 GCA_963650985.1 Clostridium sp. CAG:413 | reverse complement strand
TGCTCTCGAATGATGGTAATCTTTTCTTCGTAACTAAACTGGTATTTTCCCATTTTTCTTCAACTCCTTGACCCTTTTATTATACATCAAGGTGTCCTATTTTTTAATGTCTACTTTTTAGGTATCATATCAGAAATTATTCGTCGTAAATACCTAAAATGACAATACCCGCCACCACCAGGGCGATCATCAGATAGTGCTTCCAGGAGAGTTTTTCCTTCAGGAAAATGCGGCTCCACACCACCGACAGCACGCAGTAGGCGGAGATGATGGGGGCCGCCAGGGCCACATGCTCCGTGTCCGCCAGGGCATAGATGTAGGCGAACTGACCGGCGGTTTCGCACAGAGCGCCCAAATACTTGGGCCCCTCCCGCTTGGGCAGCAGCTTCTGCTTGCGGATGATCACCACATACACGAAGCACACAAGGCCCGCCAGCAGGAAGGTCAGCTCATAGGCGCAGTTGGCGCTGTCCTCGTTCAGCGTCTCCAATACCTTGCTGTCGGCGAAGGTGCCCAGGGCGTCCAGCACACAGTAGAGAACGGGCAGCACCAGCGCCAGGGCGGATTTCGCGTACTTATAATTTCCCGCCTCCTGCCGCTGAAGGCGCAGCTCGTCGTCCTCCCGGGCCTCCACGATGCCCAGGCCGATGATGCCCACGCACACCAGCGCCATGGCCGCGTACTGGGCCGGGGCCAGCAGGGCAGACCCGGTGATGATGCTCAAAACCGCCACCAGCGCCCCGGAGGAGTTGCAGATAGGCGACGAGATAGACAGCTCAATGTATCGCAGCCCCACATACCCCAGCGCCATAGACAGGATATACAGCAGCGACACCGGCAAATAGGTCAGGATGATGGAGAAATTGATCTCCGCCCCCCCAATGAAAATTTCATAAGCCGCGTGCAGACCCATGACCACGCCCACGGCCATGACCATCTTCAGGTGCGCAAACTTGTCGTCCGCGTCCCGGCATCCGATTTTAGAAAACAGATCCGACCCGCTCCAAAACAGCAGCGCGATCACAGAAAACCAAAACCACATAGGTGAAAATACTCCTTATTATAATTGGATCAGCCCGGCGTCCGCCAGCTTCTGCATGCTCAAAAGGATACCCAGCTTCCCGTGGTACCAGGTAAGCCCCCCCTGGAAATAGACGGCATAGGGCGGACGAATAGGCCCGTCGGCGGAGAGCTCAATGGAGCTGCCCTGCACGAAAGCCCCGGCGGCCATAATGACCTCGCTCTCGTACCCGGGCATGGCCCAGGGCTCCGGGGTCACATAGCTGTCCACCGCAGCGGCGGACTGAATGCCCTTGCAGAAGGCCACCATGGCCTCCTTGCTGCCCAGCTCCACGGCCTGGATGATGTCGTGTCGGCTCTCGGCAGAGCCGGGCACCACCCGGAACCCCAGCTTTTCATAGCAGGCGGCGGCAAACACGGCGCTCTTCACCGCCGAGGCCACCACCGTGGGGGCCAAAAACAGCCCCTGGTAAAAGGACGGCATCAGTCCCAGGTTCGCGCCCACCTCCTGCCCAAGGCCCGGCGCACTGAGTCGGTACGCGCAGCGCTCCACGCATTCCTTGGTGCCGCATATATACCCGCCGATGGGCGCCAGTCCGCCGCCGGGGTTCTTAATGAGGCTCCCCACGATCATGTCCGCCCCCAGGTCCGAGGGCTCCCGCATCTCCACAAACTCGCCGTAGCAGTTGTCCACCATGCAGATGACCCCGGGGTTACACTTCTTGCAGAACGCGATCAGCTCCCCGATCTGCTCTACGGAAAAGGTAGGCCGCGTAGCGTACCCCTTGGAGCGCTGAATGGTAATGAGCTTCGTTTTCTCCGTAATGGCCCTGCGGATGCCCTCGTAGTCAAAGATCCCGTCAGGCAGCAGCTCCACCTCCCGGTAGCTCACGCCGTACTCCGCCAGGGAGCAGGGGGAGGGCCGAATGCCGATGACCTCCTCCAGCGTGTCGTAGGGCCGCCCCACAGGGCTGAGTAGCTCGTCCCCGGGCCGCAGATTGGCACTGAGAGCCACGGTCAGCGCATGGGTGCCGCAGGTGATTTGAGGCCGCACCAGAGCCGCCTCCGTGTGGAAGCAGTCGGCGTAGACCCGCTCCAGGTTGTCCCGCCCCTCGTCGTCGTAGCCGTAGCCGGTGGTGGCGGCAAAATGGGTGGCGTTCACCCGGTTTTTCTGCATGGCCGCAAGCACCTTGCACTGGTTGTACTCCGCCACCGCGTCGATCTCCCGAAACCGCTCCGTAAGCCCCCCGAGAATCTTCTCGCCAAATTCATAAACGGCCTGGGAGACCCCCAGCTGCCGATACATTTCGTTCATCATTCTTCGCTATCCTCCGTGTTTTGCAGAATTTCCTGAGCCACCCGGTCCAAAACCTCAGGCCGGGAGACCACCAGCCCCTGGCTCTCGCTGCCCAAAATCAGCAGCGTGTCACCGGGCCGAATGTGAAAGAACTCCCGGGCCTCCTTAGGGATCACGATCTGACCCCGGTCGCCCACCTTAGCCGTCCCAAACACCCGCCGCGTAGGCGACCGCCCCAAAATATGCTTCCCCTGCGGCATACCCTCACCTCACAAAAATCATCTTTTTCACACTTATGTGACAACCGCCAGTATACCACACCCCACCCAAAATGCAACCCCTTTCCCATAAAAAAGATTTGCACCTCCAAAAACCTGTTGCCTCCCTTGTCTAAAGGGAGCTGGACAGGTTACAATCCGAAGTGCAACACCCCGAAAATAAGAAGACAATACGCCCTC
>CAVJNL010000121.1:0-2811 GCA_963650985.1 Clostridium sp. CAG:413 | reverse complement strand
TCGGAGTTTTTTCAATCTAAAAGTGTTGCACTTGCTTGACAATCTGCCCTGTCAGCGAAGCCGACTGGGGGATTCTTTCCCGCACCGCTTGTTCCGCAAAATGCCTCCGGCGGGGTACTTTCTGTCACCAGCAACAGAAAGTACCCAAAGAACGCCGCCAAAACCCATGGTTTTGGATTCCTTGCGCGGGCACAGTGCGGAAAGTATCGGGACCCTTCGACCCCGCGAATAACAATGTGCAAACCCACCCCATGCTTTCGCACTGTCTCGGCGTCTATCCACCGCGATGCGCTCCGCGCTTGTGCTGCCCGTCCAAACAGGGGAAACCTTTGCGTCTACCGGCGGGCGGGGCAGAGCCCCGCCCCTACGAAACTCTATCGTTAAACCGTGCGTAGGGCGGGGTGCCCTCACCCCGCCGCCCGATAACCACCGCACCATCGCAGCGGCGTGAGGGCACGCCGTCCTACACAAGCACTCCTACATCTCCGTAGGGGCGGACGCCCCTGTCCGCCCGCCCGTTAACTGCCGCACCCCTTGCACCGCCCCATCCCTAAACAAAAAAAACAAGGACCGCGCCCCCGCAGTCCTCTGTTTCCAAATTCAAATTCTAATTCACTCCGCCGCGATCTCCCGCACAGCCCGCACAGCCTCCTCCACTTCCTGCTCCGTATTATAGCAAGAAAAGCTGAACCGCACCGCCCCTTGCTCTGTGGTGCCCAAGGCCCGGTGCATTCGCGGCGCACAGTGCGCCCCCGGCCGGGTGGCAATGCCGTATGTCTCCGAAAGCGCGTCCGAAACCGCCGAGGAGTCGTAGTCCCGTATGTTCAGCGCCACAATGGCCCCCCGCACAGGCGCTTCAAAGTCACCGTACACCGTCACACCCTCTATGTCCTTCACGCCCTCATAAAACTTCCGCATCAGCCCGTGTTCCACCCGCTGAATGTCCTCCACGCCGCGCTCCAAGATCACCTCCAACGCCGCCGAAAGCCCCGCAATGCCGTGGCTGTTCAGGGTCCCGGCCTCCAGCCGCGTAGGGTACTCCCGGGGCTGGTGGCGGTCGTAGGAATGTACCCCGGAGCCGCCCACCTTCCAGGGGTCGATCTCCACCCCGGGCCGGATGCACAGTCCCCCGGTCCCCTGGGGCCCCATGAGCCCCTTGTGCCCGGTGAAGCACAGCACATCCACGCCCATTTTCTCCATGTCTATGGGTATCGTCCCCGCCGTCTGCGAAGCGTCCACAATGAGCAGCGCCCCGTGCCGGTGGGCGATCTCCCCGATCCTCCCAATGTCCAGCACATTCCCCGTCAAATTGGAGCAATGGGTGCAAACAATCGCCTTCGTATTAGGCCGCATAAGCTGCTCAAAGTCCGCATAATCCACCCGTCCCATCCGGTCCGCCGCCACAAAATCCAACTCCACGCCCCGCTCCTCCTCCAGCCGATACAAAGGCCGCAGCACAGAGTTGTGCTCGCAGTCGGTGGAGATGGCATGGTCTCCTTCATGTAAAATTCCGCTCATGGCAATGTTCAGCGCCTCGGTGGAATTGGCCGTAAAAACCACATGATCCGCCCGCTGACAAGTAAAAAGCCTTGCCAGCTTTTCCCGGGTCCCATACACCATCCGCGACGCCTCCAGGGCCCCATCGTGGGCCCCTCTGGCCGCGTTTCCCATGGTCCCCATAGCCCGCACCACCGCCTGGGCCACCTGAGGCGGCTTGTGCAGCGTGGTAGCTGCGTTGTCCAGATAGATCATAATTTGTCCTCCCCGGATTTACTATTTTAATAAAGTATAGCAAATCCCTCCGGGCAAGTAAAGCCGCTTTTCTCACTGTCCCCGCCGAATTATTCCCTTTTTCTATAAATCCTCACAGATTTTTCTTGATCTCCCCAATGGCCCCCTTCTCCAGCCGACTCACCTGGGCCTGGGAAATGCCGATTTCCCGGGAAACCTCCATCTGCGTCTTGCCCTCGCTGTACCGCAAGGCCAAAATGTCCCGCTGCCGTGGTGTCAGCCGGGCGATGGCATCCTTCAGCGCCAATTGCTGGAGCCAGCAGGTGTCGCTGCTGCTGTCGTCCCCGATCTGATCCATAACGCACAGCGCGTCGCCCCCGCTGTCATACAGCGGCTCATAGAGGGACACCGGGTCCGCCATGGCGTCCATGGCGAACACCACCTCCTCCCGGGGGATGCCCAGCTCCTTTGCGATCTGCTCCACCGTAGGCTCCCGCTGCTGCTGAGCCAGCAGTTTTTCCCGTGTCTGGAGCACCCGATACGCCGTGTCCCGCACGCTGCGGCTCACCCGAATGGGGCTGTTGTCCCGCAGATACCGCCGAATTTCCCCAATGATCATGGGCATCGAATAGCTGCTCAGCCGCACATCGTAAGACAGGTCAAAGGCGTCAATGGACTTCATCAGCCCGATGCACCCCACCTGAAACAGGTCGTCCACATTCTCGCACCGCCCGGCAAACCGCTTCACCGCCGCCAGCACCAGCCGCAGATTCCCGCAGATCAGCTCCTGCCTGGCCTGCTGATCCCCCTGCTTCACCCGCCGCAGCAGCGCCATGTTCTCCTCGTGCTTCAAAACCGGCAGCTTCGCCGTGTTGATGCCGCATATTTCCACTCGCCCCCGCATAAACACCGCCTCCATCCTTCGATGTAGACAGTATTTCCCACCCGAAACGCCCCTATTCGCAGCGGCGAAATATGACAAAAAAGCCGCCCTCCGGGCGTAAAAAAAGCCCCGCACCGTAAAGTGAAGTGACCCCAAAAAGTTAGACAATATTTGAAGAAAAAATTGTTCAAGCAACC
>CAVJNL010000120.1:0-2860 GCA_963650985.1 Clostridium sp. CAG:413 | reverse complement strand
CGGTTTCGCAGGATCTTGTAGATCATGTTGTCGATCTTATCAATGCCCGCCCCACCGCACCCCATGTAACACCCATCTTTCCCCTTTCCGCTTTCAACTTTCCTCTTCCTTGAAAGGAGCCCCACCCATGGACAATCGCGTCATCTGCGTCGTCGGCCCCACCGCCACCGGCAAAACCAAAATGGGCGTGGCCCTGGCCCACCGCTTCGGCGGCGAGGTGGTGTCCGTGGACTCCATGCAGATCTATCGCGGCATGACCATCGGAACCGCCGCCCCTACCCCGGACGAAATGAACGGCATACCCCACCACATGGTCGCCATCGCCGACCCCGCCGAAAGCTGGTCCGTGGCCCGCTTCACAGAGCAGGCCGACCAGTGCATCCAAGACATTCTCCATCGCGGTAAGCGCCCCGTCCTGGTGGGCGGTACCGGCCTCTACCTGGACTCCATTCTCTCAGGCCGCACCTTCGCCCCCGGCCACAGCGGCGGCGAAATCAGAAAAGCCCTCCGGGCGGAGCTGGCCCAAAGCGGCATTGAGCCCCTTTACCGCCAGCTGCAGGAGGTGGACCCCGAAGCCGCCGCCCGCCTGCACTTGAGCGACGAAAAACGCATCCTCCGGGCCCTGGAGGTCTACCGTGAGACCGGCGAGACCATCACCGCCCACGACCAGCGCACCCGCCTCCAGCCCCCCAAATACCAAGCCCACACCATCGGCCTCACCTTCCGCGACCGGGCCGACCTCTACGAGCGCATCGACCGCCGGGTGGATAACATGGTCGAAAACGGCCTCCTCCACGAGGTAGAGACCCTCATCCAAAGCGGCCTCCCCGAGACCGCCACCGCCCTCCAGGCCATCGGCTACAAGCAGTTCCTCTCCGTCTACCGGGGCGACACCCCGGTCCAAGACGCCGTAGCGGAGGTGAAGCTCCGCTCCCGCCAGTACGCCAAGCGCCAGCTCACCTGGCTGCGCCGCAAAGACGACATCCACTGGGTCCTCTGGGAAAAAGACCCCGATTTCCCGGCTGGCCTCCAAAATGCGACAGAATATCTCATCGCCCAGGGCTTAGGATAGACCCGGGCGGACAAGTATAGAAACCACCAACGATGGTATCGTCCGCACCAATACATAGAAAAAGGAGCAGACGATATGCAAAAAGCGAATTTACAGGAAATTTTTCTCACCAAGGTGCGCAAGCAAGCCGCCCCCGTCACGGTCTTTCTCATGAACGGCTTCCAGCTGCGGGGGGTCATCACCGGCTTCGACAGCTTCGCCCTGGTGCTCGACAGCGACGGCCGCCAGCAGTTCATCTACAAGCACGCCGTCTCCACCATAGTGCCCCTGCATCCCATCTCCCTGCGCGAGGAGGAGGGGGCCGACTGACAGCGAAGGAGCAGCCATGCGATCCACCCCCATTTTCAAAATTTTATCCGTCGCGGTGCTTGTGGCCGTGGTGGCGCTCTTGGGCATCGAGACCTACCGCTATTTCCACCGCACCGTCTCCGTCTCCGTGGCCTACACCGGCCAGGTGGCCGACAGCATCTCCGTCACCGGCTGGGTGGTCCGTCAGGAGACCCCCCTGCCCGAGACCTCCGGTACCCTGCTGCGCCAGGTCCAGGAGGGCGAGAAGGTCCACGCGGGCCAGACCGTTGCCATGTCCTACGCCAGCAAGAGCGCCTTAGAGGTGGTGGCCCAGCTGGAGGACGCGGAGCTGAAGCTGCAGCAGCTCCAGTTCGCCCGCAGCTCCTTCCTGGACAGCGACGCCGCCCTGAAGGTGGACAGCGACATTTCCGACAGCATCCTCCGCCTCCGCGCCGCCACCGCCGACGGTGACTACGCCGGGGCCGACCAGGAGATGTCCGCCGTAAAGACCGCCGTCTTAAAGCGCAGCTATAATTACGAATCCCTGGAGCAGATCGACCAGGAGATCACCCAGACCCGCAGCGATATAACCTCGCTGCAAAACCAGCTCTCCGGCGCCAATTCCGTCAAAACCACCATCGCCGGGGTGTATAGCGGCTCCACCGACGGCAGCGAGACCACCCTCACCCCGGAATTTTTGGCGGAGGTGACCCCCTCAAAGCTCGATTCCCTCCGCGCCGGGTCCGCTGTGAAGAGCGCCGGCAAGCTCATCACCGATAGCACCTGGTACTTTGCCGCCAATATCCCCGCCCAGTCGGCCCAGGACCTGGAGATAGGCCAGGAGGTCACCCTCCGCCTGAGCAAGGGCCTCCAGCAGGACACCCCCGCATACATCCAGTCCATCAGCGCCGAGGAGGACGGCCAGGTGGCCGTGGTCCTCTCCTGCACCCGCTATATCTCCCAGGTGACGCTCCTGCGCCACCAGCAGGGCGAGATCGTCCTCCGGGAGTATAAGGGCATCCGCGTCCCCTCCTCCGCCCTGCGCATGGACGAGGAGGGCGGCCTGAACCTCTTCTGCCAGTTGGGGGCCTATGTGTATAGCAAGCCCGTGGAGCTGGTCTATCGCGGCGACGGCTTCTGCCTGGTCCGCTCCGCCGAAGGTGCCCTGGACGAGCGGATCCTCCGCCAAGGCGACCTGGTCATCTCCACCTCCCTGACCCTAACCGACGGCATGATCCTCCCGGACAATTGACTGCTGCCTGCGAAACTCGTGGCAATCCGTAACCCTAAAAAGTCTTCCCTGCGTAAGGGAAGGTGGCGCGAAGCGCCGAATGGGTCGGCTACCGCACTACTTGTAACCCACCCGTAGGGGCGACCCTCGCGGTCGTCCGCCCACCGCACCATCAATAACCCACCCGTAGGGGCCGATGACCCTGTTGCGGTGCCCAAAATTTCCGCGCTGCCTTGCGGCGGACGCTTGAAATTTTGACCGCGGCCACT
>CAVJNL010000119.1:0-2882 GCA_963650985.1 Clostridium sp. CAG:413 | reverse complement strand
GTCAGGCCATTTACTCTCCCATTCTAACAGCTTCGGCTTTGAGATGGAAAAAGACACGGCTGGCTGCCGCGCCTTAAACCGTAATTATTATTGTAGGAGGATATTATTATGCTGAAAGTGAACGCTATGGGCGACACCTGCCCCATCCCTGTGGTAAAGACAAAGGACGCCATTCGCCAGCTGGGCGCGGACGGCGGCGTGGTGGAGACTTTGGTGGACAACGAGATCGCCGTGCAGAACCTGACCAAGATGGCGAATCAAAAGGGCTACGGCGTGGAGAGTGAGAAGCTGGGCGAGAACGAGTACCGGGTCACCATGACCGTGGGCGCCGGGGCCGACCTGCCCGCTGAGAACGAGGAGACCGTGTGCGTGGTTCCCGCCGGGCAGAAGAACACCGTGGTGGTGGTCAGCGCCGACCACATGGGCGAGGGCGAAGGCGAGCTGGGCAAGAACCTGCTGAAGGCATTTATTTACGCCCTGAGCCAGCAGGAGACCCTGCCCAAGACCATCCTGTTCTATAACGGCGGCGCGTTCCTCACCTGCGAGGGGTCTCTGTCCCTGGAGGACCTGAAGAGTATGGCGGAGCGGGGCGTGGACATCCTCACCTGCGGCACCTGCCTGAATTTCTACGGCCTCACCGAGAAGCTGGCCGTGGGCGGCGTCACCAATATGTATGACATCGTGGAAAAGCAGATGGCTGCGGACCTCATTGTGAAGCCCTGATATGCTGCAAAAAAAACTGTGCCTGGTGGTGACCTTTGACGCCACGGCGACGGCTATGGCGGCGGAGAAATACTGCCTGGAAAAGGGCGTCCCCGGGCGGCTGATCCCGGTGCCCCGGGAGATAACCGCCGGCTGCGGTTTGGCCTGGAAAGCGGAGGTGGACCAGGAGGAGGCTGTCACCCGGGCCCTCCAGGAGGCGGACATTGCGTATAGCGGGGTGCATCGGGTCATAATTTGAGGGAAAAGTCCCGGATCGGTCCGGGACTTTTTGCGGGGAAAAGGTGTGAATTCATGCTTTACAGCGGGGGCGGATTCGGCTATAATAGAAAGGCTAAGGAATTTTTGAGAAGGAGATACTGACCATGGCTGTCATTGAATACGATGCTTACAAGCAAAAGCTGCTGGCCCTGGAGCCCACGCTGAAGGAGCTGGAGCAGGCGCTGAACATCGAGTCCGCCCGGAAGGAGCTTTCCGAATTGCAGATCGAGACGGAGCAGGAGGGCTTTTGGAACGATGTGGAGCGCAGCCAGCGCATCGCGCAGAAAATCAAGCGCCTGGAGAATAAGATCAAGAAGTACGACCACCTGGTTTCCGACTGGGAGGACACCCTGACCCTGTGCGAGATGGCACAGGAGGAGGACGACGCCAGCCAGTTGGGCGAGGTGGCCTCCGGCTACGAGGCCCTGGAAAAGGAGATCAGCGATCGCCGCCTGGCCGCCCTGCTCACCGGGGAATACGACGCCAACAACGCCATCCTCACCTTCCACGCCGGGGCCGGCGGCACCGAGGCCCAGGACTGGACGGAGATGCTCTACCGCATGTACACCCGCTGGGCCGAGCGCCACGGGTTTGCCTACCAGCTCTTGGACTACGAGGACGGCGACGAGGCGGGCATCAAGTCCGCGTCCATCCTCATCGAGGGCGACAACGCCTACGGTTATCTCAAGAGCGAGAACGGCGTGCACCGCCTGGTGCGCGTGAGTCCCTTTGACGCCAACGCCCGGCGGCAGACCAGCTTCTCGGCCCTAGAGGTCATGCCGGAAATTGAGGACGATGGCGAAATTGAGATTCGTCCCGAAGAGGTGGAAATGCAGGTGTTCCGCTCCAGCGGCGCCGGCGGCCAGCACATTAACAAGACCTCCTCGGCGGTGCGCCTGATCCATATCCCCACGGGGGTGGTGGTGTCCTGCCAGACCGAGCGCAGCCAGTTCCAAAACCGTGACAACTGCATGAAGATGCTTCGTGCCAAGCTGGCGGAGATGAAGGCCCAGCAGCACGCAGAGAAAATTTCTGACATCAAGGGCGTGCAGATGAAGATCGAGTGGGGCAGCCAGATCCGCTCCTATGTGTTCATGCCCTACACCCTGGTGAAGGACACCCGCACGGGCTTCGAGACGGGCAACATCCAGAATGTGATGGACGGCGACATCGACGGCTTCATCAACGCCTACCTCACCGCCTCGGCCAACGGGACGCTGAAAAAGTAAATTTTGATTATGACGAAAGCCGCCTATCCGGGCGGCTTTTGTTCTCCCTGTTGACCAAAATCGTGCAGCGAAGCGGGCAACATCCAGCGAAATTTCTCTACAGGCAAGAGAAACTTTTGCCGGAAAGGGGGGAGAGGGAATGATCGAGACGGTATTGGCGGCCATCATCACCGGGGCGGCCACCCTGGCGGGGGTGTTGATCTCCAACAGCCGCTACGCCCGGGAGATGGAGAGTCGCCTGGAGCGGGCCCAGGCCGTGACGGACACGAAGCTGGAGGCGCTGACGAGAGAAGTGCGAATGCAGAACGACCTGGCCCGGCGCGTGCCGGTGCTGGAGGAGCAGATACACAGCGTGAGCCATAGGCTCAAGGATGTGGAGCGGCTGCGAAGCTAACAATGTGCGTGGCGGGACGGGCCGATGTGGGCATCGGCCCCTACGAAAAGGTTTGTAGGGGCGGACGACCCTGTCCGTCCGGCGGGGGGTTATTGTTGGTGCGTAGGGGCGGGGCTCTGCCCCGCCCGCGGGCGACCGCAAGGGTCGCCCCTACGGAGGCGTTGCGGGAACATTGGAGCATGAAAAAGGGACGAACCACTGGTTCGTCTCAGTCTGTCAAAGACCCCCCGCTTTCGCTGCGTGAAAGCGGGGGATTTCTTGCAGTTCGGGGAAAAACA
>CAVJNL010000118.1:0-2973 GCA_963650985.1 Clostridium sp. CAG:413 | reverse complement strand
TCTGCTGGACAAGCAGCAGCGGGAAATGAGTGCCAAGCTGGACAAGCAGCAGGCCGTCACGGACACCAAGCTGGAGGAGCTGACCCGGGAAGTCCGGCAGCACAACAACTTTGCCCAGCGCGTGCCGGTGCTGGAGGAGCAAATCAAAGTAGCCAATCACCGCATTGCGGACTTGGAAAATAACCATTAACTTACGGATTGTGCCCGAATCGGGCACGGAAAGGAGCAAATCATGAAAAAGAATTGGAAATCGTGGGCAAAGGCAGCCGCCGTGCGTGCCGTTAAAACGGTGGCCCAGACCGCCGTGGCTACCATCGGCACCAGCGCGGTGCTGGGCGAGGTAAACTGGCTGATGGTGGGCAGCGCGTCCCTGCTGTCCGGCATCCTGTCCCTGCTCACCAGCGTGGCGGGCCTCCCGGAGGTGGACGAAGGGGGCGGCTGCAATGCCTAAGGTCTATCTTTCCCCCAGCAATCAGACGGACAACCTCTATGCCTACGGCAACACCACCGAAGCCGTCCAGTGCGGCAAAATTGCGGAGGCTTGCCGGGCGGCCCTGGAGCGCAGCGGCGTGACCGTGCAGGTGGGCCACATGATCCCCATGCGCGAGAAAATCAACCAGTCCAACAACTTCGGCGCTGACCTCCATGTGCCCATTCACACCAACGCCTTTAACGGCAAGGTCACGGGCACCCGGATGTTTTGTTACAACGAGAGCGGCGAGGGCATGAAGGCCTGCAAGGCTATCTTTGCCCGGTTGGCTCCCATTACCCCCGGCACCAGCGAAAATATCCGGGTGTATGACTACGACGAGATCGTATATACCAGCGCCCCCGCCGCTTATGTGGAGTGTGAGTTCCACGACAACGCCGAGGCGGCCAAGTGGATCGTGGAGCACACCACGGACATCGGCGAGGCTATCGCCCAGGGCATTTGCGACTACTTCGGCGTGGCCTACAAGGCCCCGGAGCAGCCCAAGCCCGCCGAGCCGGAAAAGCCCGCCACCGATAACCTCTACCGCGTCCAGGTCGGCGCCTTCGCCGTCCGGGAGAACGCCGAGAAGATGCTCCAGCGCCTCAAAGACGCGGGCTTTGAGGGATTCATCCGGCAGGGATAAACCAACCCCCTGGAGGGCGCAGAGGACACCGCTACGCCGGCCTCTGCGCCCGTGCGTAAAGCATCCGCACCTCCACGGCAGAGAGCCGAAAATGGACAAGCAACACCGAGAGCTTAGAGCGAAGCTGCAAAGCATGGCGCCCATGCGGGCGACCGAGTTTGTGACGGCGGTGGGTCTGCCTCCGGCTGAAGAATACTGCATCATCGAATGTGATATTAAGGGCAAATCCTGCGTGCAAGTGGCAAACGCCCTGTATGCGTCGGTGGAGTATGTAAAGCGGAGCAGGCGGCGCGGGTACGCTAAAATCGCCGACCACATGAAAAATCAATAAAAAGCGACCGAACAGAGACCTTTTCCAGGCCCTTTGTTCGGTCGCTTTTTTGTTACTATATAAGTAAGAGGTGGCCGCCTTGAATCTAATTTAGGAGGTAATACCATGGAAGTCGAAAGAACCAACAACTACGCATCCAAGGGCATGGCCGGGGCCGGTCTGGGCCTGGGCATCGCCGGTACGGCGCTGGGCCTGCTCAATGGCCTGGGCGGCCTGGCGGGCGGTGTGGCGCCGATGATGGCGGCACAGATGTCGTGCAGTGAGAACACCGGTGTGAATCGTTTTGAGCTGGAGCAGGAGAGAACCATCTCCAACAAGGATATGGAGATCGCCTACTGGCGCGGCCAGGACGAGACCAACCGCAAGATCACCGAGGCCTACGCCAAGCTCGAGAGCAGAATCAACGGCGTGGCCGCTGAGGTGCGCACCAACAAGGACGAGCAGAACGGGATCAACCTGCAGCAGGCCGTTTATAACGGCACCAACACTGCAGCGCTGACATGCCTGCAGAACCAGGTGGCGCAGCTCCAGGGCATGACCAAGATGGTCATTCCTAACAGCTCCGTGTGTCCCGGCTGGGGCACCGCGACCGTCTCCGTCTCTACGGGTACGACCACCACTACCTAACCGTCTAAGAAAATCGGGGCGGCAATAGCCGCCCCGACCCTTGCAGGAAGGAGAGAATATGGTTGAGATCAATCAGATACAGCGAGGGCTGGCAAATTTTATAGATAGGGATATAATCCCGAAGCTAAGCGCATGGGAACGCGTCGTTGTGGGCGGCGGGGGCGGACTGATCGCGGCGAAGATGCCGAAGGTGCTGGCCGCCATCTCCCAGAATCCCATTGTGAATGCGCTGGGGGTCGTGGACGCGGAGCGGGGCGAGGTCGATGTTGACGCCATCTATGAGGCGGCGAGGCCGTATATCGGCGCAGACCCCATCCCCGTGAAAATTCCCATCATCGGTGTCACGCTGCGCCTCACGGCGGCGGAGATCGAGCGACTGTATACATACATCAAGGAGGCCTGACATGAAAGAGATCAAGATGCTGGTGGAAAACATCGGCGACGAGCTGGACGATGCCCGGAAGTACGCCAAGCTGGCACTGAAGTATAAGAGCGAGGACCCCGACATGGCAAACCTGCTCTACAAGCTGGCAGGGGAGGAGATGGGCCACATGAACGCGCTGCATCAGAGCGTGGCCGACCACATCGAAAGCTACAAGCGCGCCAACGGAGAGCCGCCCGAGGCCATGGCTGCGGTCTATGACTATCTCCATGAAAAGCAGATCGAGAAGGCGCAGGAGGTCAAGAATCTGCTGGCTATGTACAGGGAGATGTGAGGCTGAAAGAGCAAAATGCAGTGTTAGCCATCTGTGAGCCATAGGAGTAAATTTTTCAAAATGTTTTGAAAAATGCAGTATAAGAAAAGTGACCGTTTTCACCCAATCTTAGGTAAAAACGGTCACTTTTGGTCCGAGTGTCGAGATTCGAACTCGAGGCCTCTTGAACCCCATTCAAGCGCGA
>CAVJNL010000117.1:0-3121 GCA_963650985.1 Clostridium sp. CAG:413 | reverse complement strand
GAGGGATCAGGGTCGTACCCAGCACGATGATGCCGCCGCCCGCCATGAGCTGCTTCATGCCCTGAGACTTAGCGCCGGGGTTGTCCGAGCCATAGCCCTCCAGCAGATTGACCACGCCCCACACGCCAAGGCCAGCGCCGAGGGCAATCACAAGGGTCTGCAAAGTGGTGATGGCAGAAGCGAAAAACTGCATATATTCCTCCGTTTCTCCGGGGTCAAAGCCCCGGCCATGAAAAAAGCCGCCCTTGCGGGCGGCAGCCTACACACCTTGGGACAAAATGTCCCAAAGCTCTATACAAAAGCGTCCGGGTCGTCGAGGTCGTCATAGTTGAGGATGTCCTCGTCCTCGTCTGTGAGCGCCTCGTCCGGCACGGACACTTCGTACACCTCACATTCCTCGTTCATGCCCGGCCGCCTGCGGCGGTCAATGAGCCTGTCGAGGTCAAAGGCGTTTTTCACTTTATCGGCCTCCGCCGTAAAGCGGTAATTGGGGTGCTGTTTCAAATCGTACTTCTTGGAATAGAACGGCGGCAGCCCTCGGAGCTGCAAAATGCACCGATCTCCGGGCATGGTGGCAAGCTCGCTTGGGGTCATCAGCTCCCGCCCGAGCCGCTGGGTGTTCTGGCTATAGCTTTCGGACTGCCCACGGGAGCACCCCTCGGTCTGCATGGAGATGGTGGCCTTGCCCAGCCAGTTCTCGGAAATCTCCTTGATGGTGCTGGCCTCACGGCCACCGAGGAATAAAACGCTGTCCATGTTGCCGAGGATGGTTTCCGCGTTCTTATCGTAGATGGCCTTACATTGGGCAAGCTGCTGATACAGCAGGCACAGGCTGATCTCACGGGAGCGGATGACCGCCACCAGCTTTTCCAAGTTTGGCACCTGCCCGGTGTTGGCCGCCTCGTCCCACAGTACCCGCACATGATGGGGCAGCCTGCCGCCGTGAACATTGTCCGCCCGTTCACACAGGAGGTTGAACATCTGCGAAAACGCCAGCGCCACAAGGAAATTGTAGGTGCTGTCCGTATCGCTGATGCAGAAAAAAGTCGCCGTGCGGCGATCTCCCATGCGGTCAAGCTCCAGTTCGTCATAGGACATGATCTCCCGGAGTTGGGGGATGTCAAAGGGAGCAAGCCGAGCGCCGCAGGAGATCAAAATGCTTTTGGCCGTCTTGCCGCTGCTGAGCTTGTATTTCTTATACTGCTTTACCGCAAAGCAATTCGGCTTGCGCTGCTCCAGCCCCTTGAACATATAGTCCACGGCGTTGAGAAAGTCCTCGTCATCCTCCTTGACCTCCATGCCGGAGATCATGTCCACCAGCGTATTCATGTTGCGATCCTCCTCGGCTCCCTCAAAAATGATGTAGCCCAGCAGGGCGCAATACAAAAGCGTTTCCGCCTTCGTCCAGAACGGGTCGCCCTCCTTGCCCTCGCCCTTGGTGTTGGAAATGAGGGCGTTGACAAACTTTAGAATGTCAGCCTCGGTCTTGATATACGCCAGCGGGTTATAGTGCATGGATTTTGAAAAATCAATGCTGTTGAACACCTTGATTTTGTAGCCCCGCTTTTGCAAAAACGAGCCGACCTGCCCCAGCACACCACCTTTAGGGTCTACCACCACATAGGAAGAATGAGCTTGCAGGAGCTGCGGCGTGAGCCAAAAGCGGGTCTTGCCCGAGCCGGACGAGCCGATCCCGCAGAAATTGAGGTTGCGGGCGTTGGCGGGATTTTTCGGGCGGGTGTTCATGGTGAGCCGCTCCGTGGCGGTCAGCAGCATATTGTTTTCAAACTTGGGATCGACAAAGGGCTTGATGTCCTTTTCATTCCCCCAGCGGGCGCTGCCGTATTCCGCATCCCGGCGGTATTTCTTGGCGTTCTTGCTCTTGAAGTAGATCAGCAGGCGGAACGCCACCGCCCCCACAATGCCCACCAGCCAGTCAAAGGGGGCAAGGCCGGGGGCAAAGTCGGCAAAGGCCGCGCCGACAGTCTGTCCCAGCCCCAGCAGCTTATGGGCAAAATCGCCGCCCGCCGCCAGACGGTAGGCCGTCCCCAGCTTGAGGAACACCCAGCCGATGAACACATAGGGAATGTTGGGCAGCACATATTTACGGAGCTTATCTGTCATGCGACACCTCCTTGATATGCTCCTTGGGCGGCTTTTCCTTGGCAAGCTGCTGTTCCGCCTGCTTCATCTGTTCGGGGATCGTGGGCTGGCGGGACTTGGCCTTATCCAGCACCTTGCGGGAGTATTCCGAAAAGCAGGCGGTCATAGCGTCCGCCTGCCCGGACTTGAAGAACAGCAGGTATTTTCCCGGTTCAGTCTGATAAAAGGCATAGTCCACATTCCACTTCCGGGCTACCCGGTCAAAGAGCTTCGTGTCCCCGGACAGTTCAAGGCTGCTGGTGGATGTGCCGTGCGCCATGAGCTTTTTCACGGTCTGCTTGCCGTGGGGCGTCTGCTTTGCCCGGTGCGCCTTGGCGATCTTGCGCCCCACCGCCCGGACAACATAGGCAAGCCCCCGGGCGGTCAGCTTCGACGCCTTCACCGATACGGCAATCGTGCGCCGGGAAATATCCTCGTCTACCAGCCGTCATCGCCTCCTCTCTGATAGAAATATGACCTTGGGACAAAATGTCCCAAGGTCAGCGGTCATCATGCTCCTTTCTCGGGTGCAGGCGCTCGCCCTCCAAAGAGGAACGGTCTATGACCTCCTTGTAGGCCGCCATCTGCTCCCGGATATTCAACTTGGGGTACGCAAAAATGCGGTGTTCGGCGGGAATGTCCTCGATCCCGTGGTACACCTCCTTGAAGTCGCCGCTGCGGGTCAGATAGCCCGTGGGGGCGAAGTGGCCGCCCTCGTTGATCCGCATATCCCGCCCATAGGCTTCAAAATCGAAGTAGGGCAGCACATTGTCCGGCACATCCAACAACTCCATGTCCTCTACATAGATGCGCCCCAGCGTTTCATCGTCGGTCACGCCGGGGTGGAGGGAATAACAGTCCAGATTGTGAACAAGATTGATAATGTCCGCCACGCTGGAAGTGTGGTCGCCCTTATTGAGTACGGCCTCCAGCGTTTCGATCTCGTCGCTGTCCAGCTCGGAAATGAGATGCGCCAGAT
>CAVJNL010000116.1:0-3121 GCA_963650985.1 Clostridium sp. CAG:413 | reverse complement strand
CCGCTTCGTTGCCGTCCATGATGACTTTCTTATTTGACATTGTGTTGACCTCCTCAAACTTATGGTTCTCTTTCTCAATGCAATGGTTCTTTCACGCGGCGGTCGCGCCGCGGTCTTAGTTTGAATTATAGCGGAAATCGCGGGGCGGTGATAATCAGCAAATGCGATATGGCATATCAGTATTTCTTCTACCTTTTCCCGAAGGGGGCGTTTTTTTCGTGAGAATACTTTTTTCTTCATATTTTTGCTAAATTCGTTGTCATATTTTTGTGAAAAATGTTGTAGAAAATTGCCACTTAGAGGAGGATATAAAAATTTGCGAAGCGACACTTCACAGGCGCTGATAACAAAAACCTTGATTTTTATGGCATAATGCACACAAGGCATACGCCGCAGGTTGACAGCGGCGCGGCCCAAAAATTTAACAGAAAGAGAGAGACAACAATGGAAGCAGTATGGAACTTTATTGGTAAAATCGACGCTGCCCTTTGGGCAAACCCCATGCTGGTCCTGGCACTGGGCTCCGGACTGGTGTTTACCATCGGTCTGCGCTTCGTGCAGGTCCGCAAACTGAAAACAATGGTAGGCTTGCTGTTTAACGGCAAAGCCTCCGAGCACGGCCTCTCATCCTTCCAGGCGTTCACGCTGGCCATCGCGGGCCGTGTGGGCACCGGCAACATCGTAGGCGTGGCCACCGCCATTTGTGCCGGCGGCCCCGGCGCTCTGTTCTGGATGTGGATGATCGCCATCGTCGGCTCCGCCACCACCTTTGTAGAATGTACGCTGTCCCAGCTTCACAAGAAGCGCATCAACGGCGAGTACAAGGGCGGCTGGGTCTACTACATCGGCGACAAGTGGAAGGTCGTGGGCGGTATCTGCTCCGTCCTGTTCATCGCCACCCTGGCCTTTACCCAGACCCTGGTCCACTCCAACGCCATGTCCACCGCTCTGGCCAACGCCTTTAATGTACCTCCCCTGGCCTGCGGCATCGTGGTCGCCATTGTTCTGGCAGCCATCGTGTTCGGCGGCGTGAAGGTCATTGGCCGTGTGGCTGAGATCGTGGTGCCCATTATGTCCGGCGTTTACATCCTGGTGGCTCTGATCATCCTGGTTGTGAACTATCAGGCTGTCCCCGCTGCCTTCGCTCTGATCTTCAAGAGCGCTTTCGGTGCCGATCAAATCATCGGTGCCGCCATGGGCAGCGCTATGATTTGGGGCACCAAGCGCGCCATCTTCTCCTCCGAGACCGGCATGGCTACCGCTACCCCCTCCGCTGCCTCTGCCGAGGTTTCCCACCCCGCCAAGCAGGGCCTGGTCCAGGCTTTCTCCGTGTACATTGACACCCTGTTCGTCTGCACCGCTACCGGCCTGATGCTCGTCATCACCGGCTGCTACAGCGTCCAGGGCACCGACGGCAGCTTCCTCTTCACCGGCATGGGCGAGGTGGGCGCTGACGCCACTTGGGTCCAGGCTGCCGTGAGCACCCTGATGCCCACCTTCGGCTCCAAGTTCGTAGCCATCGCGCTGTTCTTCTTTGCATTCACTACCATCCTGAACCAGTGCTACAGCACCGCTTCCTCCGTGTCCTACTTCTTCATGGACAAGGGCCACGAGCCCAAGTGGGTCACCAAGGTCTGCTACGCTGTGTTCTGCCTGGCCGCTGTGTATGGCTCCGTCATCGCTGCCAGCCGCGCCTGGGACCTGGGCGACACCGGCCTGGGCCTGATCGTGTGGATCAACTACCTGTTCCTGCTCCTTAGCTGCCCCGTGGCGATCAAGCTGCTGCGCGACTTCGAGCGCCAGCAGAAGCTGGGCCTGGACCCCGTGTTTGACCCCGATGAGTTCAAGGGTGTCAAGGGCTTCGAGCATGTGGACCTGAACCTGTGGCGCGAGATCCGCGACAAGTTCAAGTCCGGCGAACTGAAAAACTGACAACTCCTTTTCTTTTCCATTTTCTTTACTTAGCAGAATGCCCCGGATCAGCCGATCCGGGGCATTCTGCGTAGACTGGCGAAAATTCTTCGATTTTTCTGCCGCCTGCGGGCGGCAAGCTCTGCGAGGCTTTTTATAAAATTTTGCCACTTTTTCACATAGGATTGACAGAAACACGTAAAATTTGATATTATACTTACAGAGTTTATCGGAAGGGAGCGTTCTCTGTGTCTTCATCCAAGTACGCCGTGTTTTTGAAGGTGGCGGAGCTGGGCAGTATGTCCAAGGCCGCCACATACTGCTGCTATTCCCAGTCCGCCGTGAGCCAGATCGTCAGTTCCCTGGAAGACGAACTGCAAATGGTGCTGCTGAACCGAAGCCAAAGCGGCGTCTCCCTCACCGCCAACGGCCAGCAGATGCTGCCCTATATCCGCAAGCTCCAGGAGGCGGCGGACGCCGTCACCGTGGAGGCCGCCAAGCTCAAGGGCGTGGAGATGGGTCACATCCGCATCGGCACCTTCTCCAGCGTGTCCTGCCATGTGCTGGTGCCGGTGCTGAAGGAGTTCAAGGCCGCCTATCCCAACATCAGCATCGAGATACGCGAGGGCGACGACGCCGGTGTCACGACCATGCTCCAGCGGGACGAGGTGGACTTCGGCTTTGCGGACGCTCCGGCCCCGGCGGGCTTTGACTCCTTCCTGGTGCGCCGTGACCCCTTCATGGCCGTGGTGTCCGAGGATAGCCCCTATGCCGCCATGGACACCGTGCCCCTGTCCGTGTTCAGCACCGAGGCCATGGCTATGTTTGACGAGGGCAGCCAAAAGGAGGCCATGGGCGTGCTCCGCCGCAGCAAGATCATCCCCTGCGTGGAGTACACCAGCCGGGACGACAACCTCATTCTCTCCCTCATTGAAAACGGCCTGTGCATCGGCTACATGGGCCAGCTCATCCTCACCCGCAACTCCTACCGGGTGGTCAGTCGCCCCACCCAGCCCCAGAACTACCGGGACATCATGCTGGTCATGCGCAGCGAGGAAAAAGCCTCCCCCGCCGCCACCCGGCTCATCGAGTTTTTGAAGAAATATTTGCTGGAGGCCCCTTGCAATGGAGAACGAAATATAGTATAATATATCCAACTGAACAACGGGACAGCGTGAGCCGGGGGAGACCCCGGCGGCGGAATGGGGTG
>CAVJNL010000115.1:0-3249 GCA_963650985.1 Clostridium sp. CAG:413 | reverse complement strand
CATTCCTTAGTACAAGTATTTTACCATACTTGTCTAACTAATGGGGTGCAGTTCACCACGGACTGCCAGTTTTTTATTTTTTCAGCAGACGGTTGATAAGCCCCAACAGCATGAGCATATCCCCCTCGTCCAGCCGCCGCATCCCCTCCAGCGCCTTTTGGATCAGCTCCGGGTTCTGCGTAGAGGTGTCAAAAAACTGCTGCGGTGTGATCTCGAAGTAATCGCATATAGCGAAAAACTCCTTCAGCGGCGGCAGCGCCTTGCCCGAAGAAATATTGTACACATACCCCCGGCTATGCCCCAGGTCGTAGCTCATTTGATACTCCGAAACGCCCTTTTTCAGTCTCAACTGCGTAATACGCTCTTTTACGAAATTTTCATCCATTGGCTATCACCTCATTCAAATGATAGCGTTGTTTTCTAAAAATATAGTAGTAAAATATTTGTCTTTAAGTGTTGATAAGTCGAAGAATATATGTTATTATTGCCTCAGATTAGTCGAATAACCGCAAACTGATCTAAAAAAACATAAAGGAGATTGAAAAAATGAAAAACAAAACCACCGCTTTGATCTTATCCATCCTTGTAGGTGGACTGGGCGTGGACCGCTTTTACCTGGGCTACACCGGCATGGGCATCCTTAAACTTTTGACCGGCGGCTGCTTTGGCGTTTTATGGCTCATTGACCTTATCAATATTGCCACCGGCAAGCTCGGCCCCGCCGACGGTTCCCCCTACGACGACGGCACAGCCCCCGCACCGTCCGCACCCTCCGTCCCCTCTGCGCAGGCAAGCAACGCCGCCGATGAGCTGAAAAAATTCAAAGAGCTCCTTGACCAGGGCGTCATTACCGAAGAAGAGTTCCAGGCCAAAAAAGCCCAGCTTCTGAAAATGCTGTAAGTGAGGTGATCAAAGTGAATGTATCAAAGGATTCCCGTCTATACGCCTACCTCGCCGCGGTCTGTTATATTGTGACTGCTATTTATCAGTTCATCGTCAATGTTATCAATTATGCCCACCCCAGTTTTTTGGACAACATTGTCCCCATAATTATTTGCATTGTCTTTTTTGTTGCATTGCTTCTCTGCAATG
Source organism: Clostridium sp. CAG:413 (assembly GCA_963650985.1). Lineage (GTDB taxonomy): Bacteria > Bacillota > Clostridia > Oscillospirales > Oscillospiraceae > Vescimonas. The sequence goes on along the minus strand of CAVJNL010000115.1, from coordinate 2,157 downwards.
ATAAAGTGCTCCTTGCCGCTATGGCGCTCAATGTTCTGCACAACCTGTACGATCTCATTGATTATTTTTATGTTACAAGTATTATTTATTTGGCCGCCAGTGTCCTTTTGCTGGCCATCGCATTTCCGGCGCTCAAGGAAAAATACAACCTGCCGCGCTTTTGGTATCTCCCGGCCATTCTATATGCGTTTTCCTTTATCATAGTGATTTTTAAGATTTGTCAAGATTATATAGATGAGTACTATTGCTCAACCATTGGAGAAGTCTTTAAGTACGGCTATATAAAATTTGAATGGATTTTGATGTGGGGGATTCTTCCCGCCGTCGCCTATGCGTTGGTCGGACTTTGGCTGAAAGCCGCTGACCATTCCCCCATTTCGATGTCCTCCAAAGCCACCCCCACCGCGACTCCCAGCCGCCCCGCTCAGACTGATACCATCGAGCGCCTCAAAGAGTATAAGTCCCTCCTGGACTGCGGCGCCATCACCGAAGAAGAGTTCCAGGAGAAAAAGAGAAATTTGCTGGGGCTTTGATTCACTTCCCTACACGCAGCATCCATCAATCGAAACATCTATCAAATACTATAAAAATCAAGAGCCAGGAGGTCTAAAATGAGTAATATAATTGTCACAACAGGAGACCTGCATAAAGACTACCAAGTGTTGGGCCCCGTTTACTTTCAGGTCTCTAACAAGGGTCTGTTCAGTAGTGCATTGGGTAAGCTAAAGGAAAAATATAAACTGGAAATTCAATCCGCAAAGAAGTCCGGTGCAATGTCACAGGATAAAATGGACTGGGGCTTCTTATATGGGGAATGGTCCGTAGGCCAAAACGACTTTGAAGCCGCCTTTTTCATCGCAACGGAAGAGCTTAAAAAGCGGGCCGAAATGGTCGGTGCCGATGCCATCATTTGTATGCGACAGGATATTGACATGGATACAAACGGATTCGCATATTTCTATCTTCAAATGTATGGCACCGCTGTAAAATTTACATAAGGAAAAAGAGAGGTTCGGCAAAAACCGAACCTCTCTTTATTTTCATAAACGCGCAGTGTTTTCTTACTTCCCGAAGTACCGCTTCAGCAGGCCCTCAAAGGCCTTGCCATGTCGGGCTTCATCCCTTGCCATTTCATGCACGGTGTCGTGAATGGCGTCCAGGTTGTACTTCTTGGCCAGCTTGGCCAGCTCGAACTTGCCGGCGGTGGCGCCGTTCTCGGCATCCACGCGCATTTGCAGGTTCTTCTCGGTGCTGTCGGTGATGACCTCACCCAGCAGCTCGGCGAACTTGGCGGCGTGCTCGGCCTCCTCCAGGCCGGCCTTCTCCCAGTACAGGCCGATCTCGGGATAGCCCTCCCGGTGGGCCACACGGGCCATAGCCAGGTACATACCCACCTCGGTGCACTCGCCCTCGAAGTTGGCGCGCAGACCGTCGATGATCTCCTTGCGCACTTCCTCGGGCACATCGCTGCCGAAGGACTTGCCTACGCCCACCACATGCTCGGCGGCCCAGGACTTCTCTTCCTTCTGCTCGATGAACTTATCCGCGCCCACATGGCACACAGGGCACTCAGCGGGAGGGGTGTCGCCCTCGTGAACATAACCGCAAACAGAACAAACCCATTTCTTCATTGTAGTATCCTCCTTAGTATGATTTAGGCCAAAGCCTATTTTCTCTTGCTGTGCTTGTAGTATACCACAAGCATCCGGCTCTCAAAAGTTGCATTTGCAACTTTCTGGAAAATTTTTTGTAAATTTCAAAAAATATCCCCGCGGGCAATAAAAAAACCTGCACCCCTCCGTAGGGGCCGATGCCCACATCGGCCCGCCCCACCGCACCATCAATAATGCGTCCGTAGGGGCGGGGTTCTACCCCGTCCGCAGGAGGGGCAAAGCCCCTCCCCTACGCGCCACCAAGAAACCACCCCGCCGGGCGGACAGGGTCGTCCGCCCCTACAAACCATTCCGTAGGGCGGGACCCATGTGTCCCGCCGCTCACCGCACCCCTTGCAAAAAACCATGTCATTGCGAAGCCAGTGCGCACACTGGCTGTGGCAATCCGTAACCCCCGTCCTTAAAGGCCCCCTTGCCTAAAGGGGGCTGGACAGGTTACAATCCGAAGTGCAACACCCCGAAAATAAGAAGACAATACGCCCTC
>CAVJNL010000114.1:0-3331 GCA_963650985.1 Clostridium sp. CAG:413 | reverse complement strand
ATTTCAATGGTGAGGGACACCCTTCTTGGGTTTCCCTCACACTCCCTTCCTTACCGTTTTCGCAATTATACCACTTTATCGACAGTCTTTGGGTTTCAGTATAGCAGAACTGAGGGGAAATTACCACTGAAAAAAATGGGCAGGCGCACCAAATTTTCCTTGTGATACCCGCCGATCCATAGTATAATTGATTGGTTAATACAGTTATATCGAGGTGATCGGCCATGGATCAGCGTCCTGTGGGCGTATTCGATTCCGGCGTAGGCGGCCTCTCCGCCGTGCGGGAACTGCGAAAGCTCCTCCCCTCTGAAAACATTATATACTTCGGCGACACTTCCCGTGTGCCCTACGGGGGCCGCTCCCCGGAAATTCTGCTGAAATATGCCCGGCAAGATGTGCATTTTCTCCGCAGCTTCGACATCAAGGCCATCCTGGTGGCCTGCGGCACCGTGTCCACCACCTGCCTGCCCACCCTGCGCGGGGAAAACGAACTGCCCATCCTGGGCGTGGTGGAGCCCGCCTGCCGCCGTGCGGTACAGGTGACGAAAAATGACCGCGTGGGCCTCATCGCCACCGCCGCCTCCATCCGCAGCGGCGCTTACGAAAAGTGCATCGGCCACCTGGATCCCTCCGTGGAGGTCATCGCCCGGGCCTGCCCTCTATTCGTCCCGCTGGTGGAAAACGGGCGCTACCGCCCCGGCGACGCGGTCATCGAGACCGTAGCCCGGGAATACCTGTCCCCCCTGTGCGAAACGGGCATCGACACCCTCATCCTGGGCTGCACCCACTACCCCCTGCTCATGGAGGTCATCGGCGGCGTCATGGGCCCCGGCGTCACCCTCATCAACGCCAGCGAGGAGGCCGCCTGGGACCTCAAGCGCACCCTGCGCAGTGCCGACCTGCTGGCCGACCGGGCACGGGGCGAAGCCACCCTCTACGCCAGCGACCAGCCCTCGGACTTTCGCACCGCAGCCCGGCAGTTCCTGCAAGAGGAGCTGCAAAACCCCGTCCTGCCCGTGGACATCGACCGCTATTAAGGAGGCCCCAATGGAAGGAAACGCCCAAATCCGCATCGCCAGCCGCAGCGTATTCGGCGGCGTGGAGGATGTGATCCGCATGGAGGGCACCGCCGCGGTGGAAAAGACCGACTACGGCTGGCACCTCCAATACGAAGCCGTCAACTGCGAGGACGAAAAGTCCGCCGTCCGCTCCGACATCAAGCTGGAGACGGACACCCGCCGGGCCATCGTGGTCAACGAGGGCGAGGGCTACGGCCTGCTCTTAGACCCCGCCGCCGTCACCGCCACCCAGATCAAGACCCCCCAGGGAAACCTCACCCTCAATGTGAAAACCAAAGAGGTAGCCTGGGACCTGGCTGGCCGCAAGGACGGCTCCGTGACCCTGGAATACATGCTGCTGGTGGGCATGCAGCCCCTCAGCGCCCTGCGCATCTCTCTGTTCTTGAAGAAAATGTAAGGAGTAAATTGCTATGAATATGATCCAAACCGCCAAGGACCAAGTGCTGGAGCTGACCCTGGCCGCCTACCGCAAGGCCGCCGGTGCCGACCTTCTCCCCGCCGACTGCCCCGTGCAGCCCTCGGTGGAGATCCCCAAGGACACCGCCAACGGCGACTATACCACCACCTTCTGCCTAGCCGCCGCCAAGGCCCTGCGCAAGAATCCCCGTGAGGTGGCCCAAATTTTGCTGGACAACATGAACCTGGAGGGCAGCTATTTCACCTCCGTCACCATGGCCGGTCCCGGCTTTCTGAATTTCACCCTGGGCCGGCGCTGGTTCGCCGAGACCGTCTCCGCCGTCCGCCGCGAGGGCGCTGACTATGGCAAAAACGATATGCTCTCCGGCAAAAAATACATGGTGGAGTTCGTCTCCGCCAACCCCACCGGCCCCATGCACATGGGCAACGCCCGTGGCGGCGTCCTGGGCGACACCCTGGCCTCGGTGCTCCAAAAGTCCGGTGCCCAGGTCTGGCGGGAGTTCTATGTCAACGACGCCGGCAACCAGATCGAAAAGTTTGCCAAGAGCCTGGAGGCCCGCTACTTCCAAATCTTCAAGGGCGAGGACGCGGTGGAGTTCCCCGAGGACGGCTACCACGGCGACGACATCCGCGAGCTGGCCCGGCTCTACGCCGACGCCCACGGCGACGACCTGCTGGAAGCCGACGAAAAGACCCGCCACGATGCCCTGGCGAAGTTCGGCCTTTCCCACAACATCCCCAAGATGCAGGCCGACCTGGCCCGCTACGGCATTCAGTACGACCAGTGGTTCTTTGAGTCCAGCCTCCACGAGAGCGGCTATGTGGCCGATTCCGTGGCGGAGCTGACCCGGCGCGGCTACACCTACGAAAAGGACGGTGCCCTGTGGCTGAAGACCAGCGAAATTCTCGCCAAACAATTGAAGGACGCCGGAAAGTCCGATGAAACCATCGAAAAGCTGGGCCTCAAGGACGATGTTCTCCGCCGGGCCAACGGTTTTTACACCTACTTCGCCGCCGACATCGCCTACCACCGCAACAAATTCGCCGTCCGCGGCTTCGATAAGGTCATCAATATATGGGGTGCCGACCACCACGGCCATGTGGCCCGCCTGAAAGGTGCCATGGACGCCCTGGGCCTGGACGGTGCCCACCGTCTGGACATCGTGCTCATGCAGTTGGTGAAGCTGGTGCAGGACGGCGAGATCGTCCGCATGTCCAAGCGCACCGGCAAAGCCGTGTCTCTCACGGACCTGCTGGACATGGTGCCCGTGGACGCCTGCCGCTACTTCTTCAACGCCAAGCCCGAGACGCAGATGGAGTTCGACCTGGGCCTGGCCGTCCGGGAGGACAGCGAAAACCCCGTCTACTATGTCCAGTACGCCCACGCCCGCATCTGCACTCTGCTTAAAAACCTGTCCGCCGACGGCCACGCCGTCCCGGCCCCGGACTCCGTGGACTTCTCCCTGCTGACGGACCCCTCGGAGCTGGCCCTCATCAAGCAAATTGCCAACTATTGCGACATCGTGCGTCTGGCCGCCCGGGACTATGACCCCAGCTTCATCAACCGCTACCTCACAGACCTGGCCGCCGCCTTCCACAAGTTCTATAACGCCTGCCGCATCAAGGGCGAGGCCGAGGACCTCCTCAACGCCCGCCTCCTCCTGGCCGACACCGCCCGCAGCGTCCTAAAGAACGGCATGACCCTGATCGGCTGCTCCGCCCCGGAGAAGATGTAATTGATAAAATAATTTGTAAAACAAGAGCGCCCGCCATCAGTATGTGAAGTGACCCCAAAAAGTTAGACAATATTTGAAGAAAAAATTGTTCAAGCAACC
>CAVJNL010000113.1:0-3400 GCA_963650985.1 Clostridium sp. CAG:413 | reverse complement strand
AAACACCCCCGTTTCCTGTATTATACCAAAAACGGGGGCGTTTGGGTTGTTTTTTGACAAGCTGAGTCCTCCGTATCACACGGAGGACTTTTACTTACTTTTTCTCTTTTAAGTTCTTATCCAGCGGCTTTTTCCCGGCTACGGCACGGTAGTGATTCACCTTGTCCAGCCGCTTTAGCTGCTTCATGGACTTTGCCTTGTCCTTGGCCTTCTTTTCGCGCATCTGCTGGTCCTTTTTCTTTTTCTCCCAGTACTCGCTCTTCTCGTTGTTTTCCAGGTCCTTGTACTTCTCCGGGTGCCGGGCCCAGTCGATGCGGTAATAGAGCAGGCCCACGAACAGCAGCGCGCCCACAGCGCACACCGCGTAAAAAAGAATCGTCCAAAACATACCCATACCTCCACAAATGTTACCCTCAGTATACCGCAGCACGGGCCCGATTACAAGATAATTCTTAAAACCTAAACTAAAGAAAGATTTTCTGTTGTTTTTGGCGAAATTTGGGCGTATAATACAGCGGTAATAAATTTGCATACAGGGAGGAATTTGTATGTTTACGACCTTCAAGGAAATTGAATCCTTTGTTCTCTCGCAGAACATGAAAAAGCGCATCGCCCTGGCCAACGCCCATGACGAGCCCGCCCTCAGTGCCGTGGTGAACGCCAAGCGCAGAGGCGTGGTGGAGGGCACCCTCATCGGCAAAAAGGCCGAGATCATTCAGATGCTCCATGACATGGGCGAGAGCGAAAACGACTACGAGATCATCGACTTCGACGGCGAGGAGCTGGAGTCCGCCAAGATCGCCATTAAGCTGGTGAAGGAGGGAAAGGCCGATATCCCCATGAAGGGCATTTTGCAGACCTCCAACTTCGCCCGTGCCATTCTCAACCGCGAGACCGGGCTTATTCCCGCCAGTGGCCGCCGACTGGTGAGCCAGTGCGGCATTTTCGAGTACGAGGGCCGCTTCATCATGATCACCGACGCCGCCATCAACATCAACCCCGATGTGGACACCCAGATTGGCATTGTGGAGAACGCCCTGCCCGTGGCTAAGGCCCTGGGCAACGACTGCCCCAAGGTGGCCGTGCTCTCCGCCGTGGAGAATGTCACCGAGAAGATGGCCAGCACCGTCACCGCCGCCGAGATCGCCAAGCGCGGCGTTCCGGGCTGCATTATCTCCGGCCCCCTGGCCCTGGACGGCGCTATTTCCATGGAGTCCGTGAAGCACAAGGCCATCCACGACCCCGTGGCCGGTCAGGCCGACATTCTGCTGGTGCCCTTCATCGAGATCGGCAATGTGCTCTACAAGGCTTGCACCTACATTGCCGGCAAGACCATGGCCAGCACCATCTGCGGCGCGTCCTGCCCGGTGGTCATCACCAGCCGCGCCGACACGCCGGACAGCAAGTATTACTCCATCCTCATGGCTGTACTGCGCTGCATCAAGGGCTGCTAAAAGTTGAAAAAATACCGGGAGGCATGGCTTCCCGGTATTTTTTGTGTAAAAAGGGGAGGGGAGACCATTCAGGAAATTTGGGCTCCCGGCGCCGACATGCGCATGGCACCCCAGCAGTAGACGGACTGATTTACCATCCAGATCAGGCACACCGCCAGAGAGGGCAGGAAGCCAATGTCGAAGATCAGCGCGCAGACCGCCAGCACAATGGCAAAGATCACGCAGACAGTGTTGGTGGCGGTAAAGGCCCTGTAGGCACATTTGCCGATCATGAACTTCTCGGCCTCGTCGCAGCTATCCATCCACTTTTTCTAGAATTTCACATCGAAAACGGAGCCTTTTTTCTCGGGATTTATCTCTTTGGCTGCGTCTACGCTTTTCTGCTGGACAACAATGGTCTCCACCATGGCTTGCGGGTGGCCTGCATGATCTCATTGTTGTCCATGAAATAACAAATTCGGCAAAAACAGTTATTTTGTTTAGTTGACGCATGAGAGGCAGCATGGTAAAATCATCTTATGCCAGGGGAGTGTCAGCAGCTCCCGTTTCTTCTTGTGCCGTCCATTAAACAAAATAAAAATTTTGTTTAATTGAGTGGAGGGGTTTTATATGGAGACGCTGAAAAAGACAGTGGGCTGCTATTTCTGCTCTTGCGAAAAACATTGATATACGCTATATTTTATATAATAAGTGAGGTGCTGTATCATGGCTATGAATTACCGGGCGGACTCGCCGAAGATACTTTTGGAGTTTCTGTCTTACCACGAGACGGTCAAAGCCCATTCCCAGAAAACCGTTGACGAATACTATTTGGACCTGCGCAATTTTTTCCGATACATGAAGCAGCTCCGGGACCCGAGGCTGGCGGACTGTCCTATGGACGAGATCGACATCCGCGACATCGGCATTGAGTTCATCGGCTCCATTACGCTGACGGATGTTTACAGCTACCTGGCCTATCTCAGCCGGGACCGACTGAACCGCCCTAACAGTGAGCATTCCGACAAGGGGTTGTCCGCCTCTACCCGTGCGCGGAAAGTGGCTACACTTCGTTCATTTTTTAACTATCTTTGCAACAAGGTCCATCTTCTGCCCGACAACCCCATCAAAGACATTGACTCGCCTAAAATTAAGAAAACGCTGCCCCGCTACCTGACCCTGGATGAGAGCATCCGGCTCCTGCAAGGGGTCGATGGTCCTAACCGGGAGCGTGATCTCTGCATTTTGACTCTGTTTCTCAACTGCGGCCTGCGTATTTCCGAGCTTATCGGCCTCAACTGCTCCGACATCCAGGACGACGCCCTCCGGGTCTTGGGCAAAGGCAACAAGGTCCGCATCGTCTATTTGAACCAAGCCTGCAAGGACGCCCTGGACCAGTATTTGCAGGTGCGCCCGGTGGTGGGCGGCAAGGATCGGGACGCGCTTTTTGTGTCCCGCAACCGCCAGCGTATCAGCCGCGCCACGGTTCACAATCTGGTGAAAAAACATCTGTCTGACGCCGGGCTGGACAGCACCAAATACTCCGCCCACAAGCTCCGCCACACCGCTGCCACGCTCATGCTGCAAAACGGCGTGGATGTAAAGGCCGTTCAGGAGGTTTTGGGCCATGAGCACCTGAATACCACCGAAATTTATACACATATTGACAACGAATCCCTGCGTATCGCTGCAAAGGCAAACCCCTTGTCAAAGGTTAAAATACAAGGGAAAATCGAGGATTGACCACCGAAAAAACGCGAAAATCGTCCTCCCTCCTCTCCCCTTTTCCTTTGCCCGTTTTTCTTCCCGCAAATCCCCGCCGATTCTTGACTTTATGCGGCAAATGATGTACGATATTCATTGTGTATTTCATTGAATGGAGTCCTGCAAACAAAAGTCAATAGCTGAAATGAAAAAAGTCCCGCAAAATTTGCGAGACTGAAAATGGGCGCAACAAAACAAGCTGG
>CAVJNL010000112.1:0-3421 GCA_963650985.1 Clostridium sp. CAG:413 | reverse complement strand
GAGGGCGTATTGTCTTCTTATTTTCGGGGTGTTGCACTTCGGATTGTAACCTGTCCCCCTCCCTTTAGACAAGGGAGGCAACGGTTTTTCCGGGGTGCGGTAAAGCGGGGCGTCGAGGACGCCGCCCCCTACGAAATTCTATCGGTAAACAGTGCGTAGGGGTCGGCCTCCTGGACGACCCGAACCGGGCTTGCACCACAGTTCTTGTAAAAATCCCCTGTCATTCCGAGACCAGTGCGCACACTGGTCGTGGGAATCCGTATTACCCTTGCACGAATCCAAAGGGGAACGGATTGCCACAACCAGTGACATCGGTCACTGGTTTCGCAATGACACGATAAAAAGACCCCTACTCCCCCCGGCTTCGCTTCTGCAAGGTCTGGGTATTCAGCTGCGAGATATACACGATCTGCCTGTGATACGGATGGTCGCACACCAAAAACGACTTGGGAATGTCCTCCGTCACCGGCACCACCACGCCCTCGCTCTCCGCTTTCTCCAAAAATTCCCGGGTGCGTTTCGACTGCGAGGTGATGTCCAAGTCGAAAATCCCGATGATCCGCTTCTCCGGGATCATGGCGCTTTTCCCGATGTGCAGGAAGCTCACAAAAGCACCTCCCCGTTTTGGATGTGAAACAGCCGCCCCGCCTGCAAGCGGTCCAGCCGGTCATTTTCGCAGCAGGTGATGAACACCTGGCCGCCGGAAATGCGGTTTAATACATACTCCTGCCGCTTGGGGTCCAGCTCCGAGAGCACATCGTCCAGCAGCATCACCGGGTACTCCCCCACGGCGCTGCGGTGTATCTCCCGGTCGGCCAGCTTCAGCGACAAGGCCGCCGTGCGCACCTGGCCCTGGGAGCAGAACTGCCGAGCGCTCCGTCCGTTGACCTCCACGATGAAGTCGTCCTTGTGCGGCCCCGACAGGCACAGCCCCGAGGCAAGCTCCGTGTGGTAATGGCTCTCCTGGTGGTCGCGCAGATTTTGGGCTATCTCCTCCGTTTTGGCGAAGGGGTCTATCACGGTTTTCACCGTCTCATATCGCAATTTCAGTTCTTCCCGGCCGCCGCTGCAATCGCCGTGAGCCGGGGCGGCGTAGCCGTCCAAGGCCCGGCAATACTGGGCCCGGTAGTGGATGAGAATGGCCCCCACCCGGCACATACGCTCATTGAAGTCCGGGAGCATGGAGAGCAGTCCCGGGTTTTCCTCCCGGTCCCGCAAAATGCGGGTCTTGTGCTCGTAAAGCCGATGATACTCGGCCAAAGCCTGGGCGTACCGGGGCCGAAGCTGGCACAGGGACTGGTCCATGAACTTCCGCCGGGCCGCCGCCCCCTCCCGGATAATGAACAGGTCCTCCGGGCAGAAAAACACCGTGTGCAGCACATCCGAAAGCTCCGAGGCGTTCTTGGCGGACACGCCGTTAACGGTCATTTTCCGCCGCCGTCCGGCTTGCAAGGTGATGTCCGTGACAAATTCCCTGTCCCGGGAAATGATCTCCCCAAAAATGCGGGCCTGCCGACCGTCAAAGGAGATGAGTTCCTTGTCCGTCCGGGTCCGGGGGGACTTGCCGCAGGAGAGGTAGACCATAGCCTCCAACAAATTCGTCTTGCCCTGGGCGTTCTCCCCGTGGATGACATTGCAGACCGGGTCAAATTCCAGGGTCTGGCCCCGATAGTTGCGAAAGCCCGCAAGGGTCAATTTTTTAATTTGCATATTTTACGCCGTACTCGCAGCCGTCAAACTGCACCGTATCGCCGGGACGGACCTTTTTTCCGCGCTGTAAGCACACCGTTTGGTTCACCGAAACTTCCCCATTTTGCACCGCCAGCTTCGCCTCTCCTCCGGTGGAAACGGCGTCCGCCAGCTTGAGAAGGTCCTGCAATTTGATAAATTCCGTTGTGATGGTCACGATTTTCATAGTCCCGCTCCTCACGCCTTCAGCCGCACGGGCAGCACCATGTAAAGGAAGTTATCACTGCCGTCCACGGGGGTCAAAACGCAGGGGCTGATGCCGGTGTTCAGCTCCATAATCACCTGCTCCGCCGGGGCGAAGCGCAGGGCGTCCATAAGATAGCGGTTATTAAAGCCGATCTCCAGGCCCTGGCCGTCGCCGTCCACGGCGCACACATCCTGGGCCTCGCCGTTGCCGGTCTTGGCCGAGAGGTTCACAATATTTTTATCAATGATGCAGCGCACGGGGCTTTTCAGCTTCTCGCTGATGACCACGCTGACCCGGTCCAGGCTGCTGAGCATGGTCTTGTTATCCACCAGCAGGCGAATGGGATTATTCCGGGGGATGGCGTTCTTGTAGTCCAAAAATTCACCCTCCAGCTTGCGGCAAATCAGCTCCGTGGAGCCGGTCTCAAACATCAGGTGGCGCTTGCCAAGATTCACGGTGATTGGCTCCTCGCTGTCCTCGCAGATCTTCTCCACCTCGTTTAATGCGCTGCCGGGGCAAACGAAGCGGAAGGCGCCGCCCTCCAGCTTCTCCAGCTTCTCCTTGCGCAGGGCCAGGCGGAAGCCATCCACGGAAACCACCGTCACGCCGCCCATCTCCACTTCAAACAGGGAGCCGGTGTGAATGGGCCGGTTCTCGTTGCTGGACACGGCGAAGGAGGTCTGGTTGATCATGGCCTTCAGGGTGCTCTGCTGCACGGTAAAGGAATAGTCGCTCTCCACCTCGGGCATCTCCGGGTAGTCGTCGGCGGAAAGGCCAAGAATTTCAAAGCGGGTCTCGCCGCAGGTGAGGGTGACCATGTATTTCTCGTCCGCGGAGAACACGATCACATCGTCGGGCATTTTGCGGATGATGTCGCCGAAGAGACGGGAGTTGAGGACGATACGGCCACCCTCGCGGATGTCGGCCTCCAGGCGGGTGCGGATGCCGGTCTGCATATTGTAGCCGGAGAGGGTCAGCACCTCGGTGCCCTCCAGCAGTAGGCCCTCCAAGGCGGGGATAGAGCTTTTGGTGGCCACGGTGCGGGACGCGGTGTTCACGGCGAGCTGCAGCAGCGCCTTTTCGCAGGAAAATTTCAGCATAGCACAGGTTCCTTTCTGATTCCGAAAAATTCCGGGCATATTTTCTGCCCACAGAACATAAACTAAGTATTTTTTAGTAATAATAGTCGTAGAGAAAACTTTTGTGGAAAAGTGCGGCGAGGCCGCGAAAATACTGGATTTTTTATCCACAGGGGAAATGGGGAATCTCCACAGGAAAGGGAGAAAATTTAGGGTTTGAAAGTTATCCACAGGGTGTCCACACACGGTGCAGGGGAAATGTGGAGAAGTTTTTTCTCCCCTGCGTAAGGGGAGCTGTCGCGGCTCCGCCGCGAATGAGGGGTCGTTGCCTCCCTTGCCTAAAGGGGGCTGGACAGGTTACAATCCGAAGTGCAACACCCCGAAAATAAGAAGACAATACGCCCTC
>CAVJNL010000111.1:0-3658 GCA_963650985.1 Clostridium sp. CAG:413 | reverse complement strand
GCGGGATGAGAAGCGGGAACTGGAACAGGCGCAGACACGGGTACACAAGCTCGATACCATTATACAGCGGCTTTACGAGGACAATGTCGAGGGAAAGATATCTGACGAGCGTTTTGCCAAGATGTCCGAAAGCTATGAAGCGGAGCAGAGAGTGCTGGAGGGACGTATCATGGAACTTCGCAGTAACATTGCCGCCCAGCAGGAGCGTCGTGTGAATGTAAACAGCTTCGTTGCTCTTGTGCGTAAACACACAGACATACGAGAGCTGAGTGCGGAGATCATTCGAGAGTTTGTAGAACGGGTCGAAGTGTTTCAGCCCGCACAGGTTGGCGGCAGGAAAGTTCAGCGACTGCGGATCGTATGGAATTGCATCGGTGAATTTGCGCCGCCGCAGCCCTAAATGGGCAAAAAAACGGCATAGCCGCATAACACGACTATGCCAATTTTTCAGGGATTACGAAATCCCTAAGTTGCACCCTCTAAAAAGCGCATATTTTTATTCTATGGTATCACTCTCAACGCCGAAAAGCGCCGCAAACTGCGCCCGGCCATAGTCCTGCATCCGGCGGTACAGCTCGTCATACTGCTCCAGCAGCTTCTCGCCCTCCGCTGTGAGCACAGCCCCGCCGCCGTTTTTCCCGCCGGTGGAGGAGTGCAGCAGCTTAAAGCCCAACGCCCGCTCGGCGTTGCGCAGCACGGTCCAGGCCTTGGAGTAGGCCATGTTCATGGAGATAGCCGCCGCCCGAAGGGAATGCAGATCCCGGACCCGGTGCAAAAGCTGCGCGATCCCCGGCCCAAATACCTTATCCTCGCCCTCATAAAGCCGAAGGCTCATTTTGAAAATCATCGAATCCTTCATACTTTTATTTTATCAGTTCTCCCTAAAAAGTCAATGCACGGGAGCCGAAAATCCAAAATAGTTTTCCCTGTGGCGGGTCAATTATGCAAAAACCATACTTTTTGTTAGGTTAGCTAAATATTTCTGCAAATTTAGTGGAGATAGACAGTGGATTCTTTTCATTTCCTATGCTATAATACGAGTGCTAAAATAATGGGGGGATGTTTATTCCGGCGGAATCCCATTCAATTATACGAAAAGGAGAAATTATTATGGCCATTGATCTGAGCAAATACGGCATCTCCGGCACCACCGAGATCGTCTACAACCCTTCCTATGACACTCTGTTCGCAGAGGAGACCAAGGCCGAGCTGACAGGCTACGAGGTCGGCCAGGTCACGGAACTGGGCGCAGTGAATGTGATGACCGGAATTTACACCGGCCGCTCTCCCAAGGACAAGTACATTGTCATGGATGAAAACTCCAAGGATACCGTTTGGTGGACCAGCGAGGGATATAAAAACGACAACCACCCCATGAGCGAGGAGGTCTGGGCCCAGGTGAAGAAGCTGGCTGTCAGAGAGCTGTGCAATAAGCGCCTGTTCGTGGTGGACGCCTTCTGCGGCGCCAACAAGGACACCCGCATGGCTGTGCGCTTCATCGTGGAGGTGGCCTGGCAGGCACACTTTATTAAGAATATGTTCATCCAGCCCTCCGAGGAGGAGCTGAAGAGCTTTGAGCCGGACTTCGTGGTGTATAACGCCTCCAAGGCCAAGGTGGAGAATTTCAAGGAGCTGGGCCTCAATTCCGAGACCTGTGTGGCCTTCAACATCACCTCCCGCGAGCAGGTCATCATCAACACCTGGTACGGCGGCGAGATGAAGAAGGGCATGTTCTCCATGATGAACTATTACCTGCCCCTCAAGGGCATTGCCGCCATGCACTGCTCCGCCAACACCGACATGAACGGCGAGAATACCGCCATCTTCTTCGGCCTGTCCGGCACCGGCAAGACCACCCTCTCCACCGACCCCAAGCGCCTGCTCATCGGCGACGACGAGCATGGCTGGGACGATAACGGCGTGTTTAACTTCGAGGGCGGCTGCTATGCCAAGGTCATCAACCTGGATAAGGAGTCCGAGCCCGACATCTATAATGCCATTCGCCGCGACGCTTTGCTGGAGAATGTCACTGTGGACGCTGACGGCAAGATCGACTTCAGCGACAAGTCCGTCACCGAGAATACCCGCGTCAGTTATCCCATCGACCACATTGACAACATCGTCCGCCCCGTTTCCGCGGCCCCCGCTGCTAAGAATGTGATCTTCCTGTCCGCCGATGCTTTCGGCGTGCTGCCCCCCGTGTCCATCCTGACCCCGGAGCAGACCCAGTATTACTTCCTCTCCGGCTTCACCGCCAAGCTGGCGGGCACCGAGCGCGGCATCACCGAGCCCACCCCCACCTTCTCTGCCTGCTTCGGCCAGGCCTTCCTGGAGCTGCACCCCACCAAGTACGCCGAGGAGCTGGTCAAGCGCATGGAGATGAGCGGCGCCAAGGCTTACCTGGTGAACACCGGCTGGAACGGCACCGGCAAGCGTATTTCCATCAAGGACACCCGCGGTATCATCGACGCCATCCTCAGCGGCGCCATCAATGAGGCCCCCACCAAGACCATTCCTCACTTCAATTTTGAGGTGCCCACGGCTCTGCCCGGCGTGGACCCCGCCATTTTGGATCCTCGTGACACCTACGCCGATGCCTCCCAGTGGGAGGAGAAGGCCAAGGACCTGGCCAGCCGCTTCGTGAAGAACTTCGCCAAGTACGAGTCCAACGAGCACGGCAAAGCCCTGATAGCCGCCGGCCCCAAGGCGTAAAGGAAACCATAAAAAGTGCCGGGATCATCATTCCGGCACTTTTGTCGTATCAAAAAAACCTGTCATTGCGAGATCGGTTCGCAAACTGATCGTGGCAATTCGTAACTCCTGTTCCCAAGGGGAGTAAAAAATGTCCCCGTGATTTCAAAAAAGGAGCCCCTATGATCGAACTGAAAGTCCTCATCGACGACCTGGACTACGACTCCATCGCGGAGTTTCTGATCCCGACCCTGGCCGAGAGCATGGCCAAAGACCAAAAAGGCGGCATCCTGGGTGGGGTCCTGGCCCAAAACTCGGAGGTAATGACCTCCATGGCCCGCACCCTCCTGGGCACCCTGACCCAAGAAAAACGAGACGAGCTTCTGGTCCAGCTCCTGAATAAAAACCGCGAAAAACTCTTGCAAAAAGCCACCAAAGCCGCCGCCGAAAAAGGCATCCAAGTAAAACTCTGCGACCTGACCGCCAGAAAATTCTGACCCTCAAACCCCCATCCGTAGGGGCGGACGACTCTGTCCGCCCGCCGTATCAGCTATCAGCCTTCCGTAGGGGCGGGGTTCTACCCCGCCCGCCTATACCGCACCCCTTGTAACCCTCCGTAGGGGGCGATGCCCACATCGCCCCGCCCCACCGCACCTCTTGTTACCCTCCGTAGGGGCGGACGCCTCTGTCCGCCCGTCCAGACTACCACCGCACTTCCTGTAACCTGTCATTGCGAGGGCGCAAAGCGCCCGTGGCAATCCGCGTCCCCCGTCCCCCAATACCTATTCACTCTTCACTCAAAATGCGCCCCATACCCCACCAACCAAAAAAATC
The DNA here is from genome assembly GCA_963650985.1 of Clostridium sp. CAG:413. Lineage (GTDB taxonomy): Bacteria > Bacillota > Clostridia > Oscillospirales > Oscillospiraceae > Vescimonas. The sequence continues at coordinate 133 of CAVJNL010000111.1, read as the reverse complement.
CGGCCTTAGAGGGTGCAACTTAGGGATTTCGTAATCCCTGAAAAATTGGCATAGTCGTGTTATGCGGCTATGCCGTTTTTTTGCCCATTTAGGGCTGCGGCGGCGCAAATTCACCGATGCAATTCCATACGAT
>CAVJNL010000110.1:0-3725 GCA_963650985.1 Clostridium sp. CAG:413 | reverse complement strand
GCCCCCACCCCCCAGCGCAACACCATCGACCTGCCTATCCAGCAGACCCTTACCGACCATCCCGCCCCCTGGCGCCTGGTGGGCGAGGCCCTGGATACCTATATAATTTGTCAGGATGAAAACGAAAACCTTTGGCTCATCGACAAGCACGCCGCCCACGAGCGCCTGCGCTTCAACGCCCTGGAGGAGCGCCAGGAGCCGCCCATGCGCCAGCTGCTGCTCCAGCCGCTAACCGTGGACCTGGAGGCGGACGCCTACGATGCCGCCCTGGCCAGCCTCCCCCTTTTGGAGGAGTTCGGCTTCTCCTGCGAGGACTTCGGCGCGGGCACCCTGCTGGTGCGCGAAATTCCCTCCGACATTCGCCTGGAGGACGCCGCCGCCACCGTGGAGGAGCTGGCCGAAAACCTGCGCCTGGGCCGGGCCGACCCCGCCGCCGCGAGAGACAGCCTCCTGCAAACCATGGCCTGCAAGTCTGCCATCAAGGCCGGCATGCACACCTCTCCCGCAGAGCTCCGCGCCCTGGTGGACCGGGTGCAGTCCGGCGAGATCCAGTATTGCCCCCATGGCCGCCCCGTGGCCGCCAAGCTCACCCGCTACGAGATCGAGAAGATGTTCAAGCGAGTTTAAGGACGTTTTTTTTGCCCCCCAAAGAGCAATTTTGCACTTTTCTACAAAGTTTTCCACCTTTTCCCGGTGAGACAGGCCGCCCAGCGGCAGAAAGATGTGACCGATTATGGCTGAACTGACCCCCATGATGAAGCAATATTTGGAAATCAAGGAGCAGAACAAGGACTCCATCCTGTTCTTCCGCCTGGGCGATTTCTACGAGATGTTCGGCGCCGACGCCCGAACGGCTTCCCGGGAGCTGGACCTGACCCTCACCACCCGCGATAAAGACAAGAACAAGTCCTTCGATGAGAAGGTCCCCATGTGTGGCATCCCCTATCACTCCTCCGAGGGCTACATCGCCCGCCTTATTGCCAAGGGCTACAAGGTCGCCATCTGCGAGCAGACCGAGGACCCCGCCACGGCCAAGGGCCTGGTAAAGCGCGACATCATCCGCGTCGTCACCCCCGGCACCGTCCTGGACGACACCTCTTTGGAGGCGGGCCGCAGCAACTTCTGCGCCGCCGCCTGGCTGGCCGAGAATAAGGCCGGTTTCGCCGCCTGCGACATCTCCACCGGCCAGACCCACGCCACGGCCTTTTCCGGCCCCGACGCCGCGGTCCACCTGCTCAACGAGGTGGCCCGGTTCTCCCCGGCGGAAATCATTCTCAACGACGCCGCCGCCCGGGACACGGCCCTGCAAATGCTCACGGAGAGCAAGCTCTCCTGCCACCGGGAAATTCGAGAAACTGACGGCCCCGCCGCCCGTGTCCGCGTGGCCGCCCAGTTCGGCGAAAAGGCCCTCTCCGACTTTCCCGCCGACAATTTCGCCCCCCTCCTGGCCCTGGGAAATCTCCTTGCCTACCTCCACGAGACCCAAAAGGGCGACCTGCACCACATCGACACCCTGGACTTTTACCGCCAGGGCCAGTTCATGGAGCTGGACATCTCCGCCCGCCGCAACCTAGAGCTGACGGAGACCCTGCGCGGAAAAGAGAAAAAAGGCAGCCTCCTGTGGGTGCTGGATAAGACCAAAACCGCCATGGGTGCGCGAATGCTGCGAAGCTGGCTGGAGCGCCCCCTCCTCAGCGTCCAGGATATAGACCGCCGGGCCGACTGCGTGGAGCGCCTGGTGAGCGACACCGTCACCCGGGAGGAGCTGACCCTGGCCCTCTCCGGCATCGGCGACATGGAGCGCCTTATGAGCCGCATCGTCTACGGCAGCGCCGGTGGCCGGGATGTGGTGGCCCTCCGCGCCGCCATGGAAAAGCTGCCCCCCATCAAGCGCCTGCTCGCGGCCTTCCCCAAGGGCCGCCTCAATGAGCTGTGCCGCACCCTGGACACCCTGGACGACCTGGCGGCCCGCATCGCAAGCACCCTCCAGGACGAGCCGCCCTTCTCCGTCCGCGAGGGCGAGTTCATCCGCGACGGCTTCCACCCGGAGGTGGACCGCCTGCGGGGCATCCTCCACGGCGGCAAGGGCCTCATGGCCTCCATGGAGGCCCGGGAAAAGGAAAAAACCGGCATCCGCACCCTGAAAATTGGCTATAACAAGGTGTTCGGTTATTATATCGAGGTGTCCAACTCCTTCAAGGACCAGGTCCCCGACACCTATATCAGAAAGCAGACCCTGGTCAACGGCGAGCGCTACATCACCCAGGAGCTGAAAAACCTGGAAAGCGATATCCTCACCGCCTCCGACCGCGTCTCCGCCCTGGAATACGAGCTGTTCACCGACCTGCGCACGGAGCTGGCAGGCCAGGTCTCCCGCATCCAGGCCAGCGCCTCAGCGGTGGCGGAGCTGGATAGCCTTTGTTCTCTCGCGTCTGTGGCCGTCAGCAACGGCTATTGCCGCCCCACGGTAGACGATTCCGGCGTCCTGGAAATTCACGATGGCCGCCACCCGGTGGTGGAGAAAATGCGCCCGGACGCCCTGTTTGTCCCCAACGACACCTTTATGGGCGAAAAAGAGGGCCGCGCCGCCATCATCACCGGCCCCAACATGGCCGGTAAGTCCACCTATATGCGCCAGGTGGCCCTCATCGTCCTCCTGGCCCAGATTGGCTCCTTCGTCCCGGCCAAGAGCGCCCATTTGGGCGTGGTGGACCGCATCTTCACCCGCATCGGCGCGTCCGACGACCTCTCTGCCGGTCAGTCCACCTTCATGGTGGAGATGACCGAGGTCAGCGACATCCTCCACGCCGCCACCAAAAACAGCCTGCTGATTCTGGACGAAATTGGTCGCGGCACCAGCACCTTCGACGGCATGAGCATCGCCCGTGCCGTGCTGGAATACTGCGCCGACCCCAAAAAGCTGGGGGCCAAGACCCTGTTTGCTACCCATTACCACGAGCTCACCGACATGGAGCACAGCCTCCCCGGTGTGCAGAATTATAACATTGCCGTCCGAGCCCGGGGCGAGGAGATCATCTTCCTGCGCAAGATCGTCCCCGGCGGCGCCGACCGCAGCTACGGCATCGAAGTAGCCCGCCTGGCCGGCCTCCCCGAAGGCGTCATAGCCCGGGCCAAAACCATCCTCCGCGAACTGGAAACCGAAGCCGGTAAACCACCGGCCCCCATCCAGGAAGAGGACCAAGTATCCCTCTCCAGCCTGGCCGAATCCGAAGTCCTATCCCGCCTCCGCCGCGAACAAGTAGACACCCTCTCCCCATTGGAAGCGTTGAATCTACTCTACGAATTAAAGCAAAAACTGCAATAAATTCCATTCCCTGCACCCCTTGTAACGCATCCGTAGGGGCGGACGCCTCTGTCCGCCCGCCGGGCTTGTACCGCACCACCCCTTGTAACGCACCCGTAGGGAGCGGCGTCTCCGACGCCCCGCTTACCGCACTTCTTGCTATGCGTAGGGCGGGGTGCCCTCACCCCGCCGCCCGGACCTGTACCGCACCCCCGAAAACCCGTTGCCTCCCTTGCCTAAAGGGAGGGGGACCAGCCGCAGGCTGGTGGAGGGATCCGTGCGGGGTAAAAGGTAATTCTCTCCCCACAAGTCCGTGCGTGGAAGAATCCCCCAGTCACGGCTTCGCCGTGCCAGCCCCCTTTAGGCAAGGGGGCTGGACAGGTTACAATCCGAAGTGCAACACCCCGAAAATAAGAAGACA
>CAVJNL010000109.1:0-4003 GCA_963650985.1 Clostridium sp. CAG:413 | reverse complement strand
CATTCCTTAGTACAAGTATTTTACCATACTTGTCTAACTAATGGGGTGCAGTTCAGACAAACCCGGATGGGGGATTTTTGTTGTTAAAATGATATTGTGATGGCGCACCGGGCGGACAGGGTCGTCCGCCCCTACGAAATTCTATCGGGAAGCGGTGCGTAGGGGTCGGCCTCCTGGACGACCCGAACCGGGTTTGCACCGCACTTCTTGCAATGTGTCATTGCGAAACCAGTGACCGATGTCACTGGTTGTGGCAATCCGTACCTTCCGCCCTTAAAGCCTCCCCTGCGTAAGGGGAGGTGGCGCGAAGCGCCGGAAGGGTCGCCCTCACCGCACCTCTTGCCACGCACAAAAACGGCGGGGTGTGGTCACCCCGCCCTACATCTGTATAATGGAAACCGAAATGCCGGGACGATGTGGGCATCGTCCCCTACGAAAATGTCCAAATCCCTGCGCAGGGGCGACCCTTGCGGTCGCCCGCCCCCAGGAAAAACCTCACGACATATTCTTCTTCCCCGGTGTCAGCTTGCGCTTGTTGCCCTTTTCGTCCACCACCCAGGTGTTGTCCAGCTCCCGGCGGAGGTTATTCATGACGCTGTTCAGGTACTCCTGGCGCAGGGCGGCCCGCTCCTCTGTTTCGGCGGGGGTCAGGCCCTCGGGGGTCTTGGCCTTGCGGGCCAGCTCGTTGATGCGGTCAATTTTCTTCTGTTCCATCTCCGTCACCTCTCATAAAAATCGTTTCATGGTAATGCCCGTGCGGCCCTTGCGGCTCTGGCCGCCCACGGTTTCCACCTGGCACTTGCCCAGGCCCCGGGCCGTGAGCACATCGCCCTCCTGCACGGTCGCGTCGGGCTTTTCGCAGGGCATCCAGTTCACTTCCACCTTGCCGCTGCGTATCAGCTCCGCCGCCGCGCTGCGCCCGATGGAAAATCCCGCCGCCAGCACGCTGTCCAGCCGCAATGACGCCACCGTGTCCCGCACCAGCTTCACCGGCTGCTCCGGCACGGCGATCTCCTCCGGCCCGATTTCCGCCACGCGCAGATGCACCCGGCCCGCCTGCGTCCACTCCTGCAAGAGAAAGTCCGCCACGCTGCTGCCCACCAGCACATCCGCCCATTGGGGCGAGACCAATATGTCGCCCACCTTTTCCCGCGTCAGGCCCAGGCCCATGAGGCTGCCCAAAAAGTCCCGGTGGGTGGGGTGGTCCGTCTCGTAAAACCGGCACCGCAGCACCCGAATGGCCCCGGCCTCCGGCCCGTCGCACCAGTCCGGGAGAAAGTGCATCTGCCGCCGCTGGGCGCCCTCATAGCCGCCCCAAAGGGCCCAGCCGTCCGCAGCGCCCAGGGCCTGCATCAGCTGCCCGGCCAGGGCCTGCTCGTGGGGGGAGAGGAACCCGCTCTCCTCCGGCACATTGCGGCTGCGGCACCGCTCCAGCCCGTCCCACAGACGACCCAGCAGCACCCACTCCTCCGCCGAGGCGGAGAGTTTATCCAAAAGAAGTCGTTTTTCCATTTAATAATCCCTCTGCCAAATTAAAAAATAATTTTTGCACATTTAGATATAAAGCTGCGCCCCAATGAAAGGGCGCAGCTTATACTCACTTACTACCGCCACCGCGAACATTGCAGGTAAGCGTTTGCCCATCCACAGTCGCTGTTATAGTGGTGACTTTGCTTGCGTCGCTGGAAACGCCGGTTACAACACCGTCGGCGGAAATAGTTGCTACAGAAGTGTCATCAATTTTCCATGTAACAACGGAATCAGTTCCGTCAACGACCATACGGACTTCAGTTTCAGGAGCAATGCTGAATTCCTCACCTATAGAAGTTCCTTCTGCTTGGAAGATTGACCTCAGTGTAAGGTTCCCTGCGGGCACATCGGGCTTCACCGGCTCCTGCTCCGCCGCTTTCACAGCCACGCTGCACGAGGCGGTCAGATCCCCGGCCTTGGCCGTGACCACGGCGCTGCCCTCGCCCACGGCCTTCACGGTTCCGTCGGCGGCCACCGTCGCCACAGCTTCGTCGCTGCTGGAGAAGCTGACGGTGCTCTCGCCGCCGGAGACGGTGAGCTTCACGGTGCCGCCCACGGTGAGGTCGGCGCTCTGTTGGCTGAGGGTCAGGGCCTGGGGCTCGTCCTTGCCGCCGGTAAAAATTTCCGTAAGCTGGCTGCCGAAGATGGTGAAGGCCGCCAGGCCCAGCACCAGCACCAGACACGCGATCACCACGCCGCCGCCCACCTTGGGCCTTGCCTTGCCGCCGCCCACCCTGCGTCCGTTTGGTTTCACGCTCTTGCCGCTGTGTATCTCCTCGTCCTCCTGGCAAAAGGGACAGGTTTTATATGTATCGGAGAACATCTCTCCGCATTTGGGACATTTCAAAAGGCGCATTGCTGATCCTCCTAACTTTACATAATTATATTATACGCTTTGTCTCTCTGCGTCAACTGAAAAACAAGGAAATTCATCCTTTTTTTACAAGTTCCCTTGCAATTATTCCGCAACCTGCCTATAATGGAAGAAAAAAATATCGAGGGGACATCGCTTATGAATACCATGATCATCGGCATCGCCGGGGGCACCGGCAGCGGCAAAACCACCTTAACGGACCACCTGGCCGCCCATTTTGGCTCGGCCATCAGCGTCGTGCACCACGACAACTACTATAAGCGCCAGGATGTCCCCTTCGAGGAGCGCTGCAAGCAGAACTACGACCATCCCGATGCCTTCGACACTGACCTCATGGTCCGGCAGCTCAAGGAGCTGAAGGCGGGCCACGCTATCCACTGCCCGGTGTACTCCTACGCCGACCACAACCGCACGGATGAAACGGTGCTCATTCAGCCCACCCCGGTGATCATCGTGGAGGGCATTCTCATTTTCCAGGACCCCCGCCTGCGGGAGCTGATGGACATTCGTATTTTCGTGGAGACGGACGCAGATGTGCGCATCCTGCGCCGGGCCCTGCGGGATGTGGAGGAGCGTGGCCGCTCCATGCAGTCCATCGTCCAGCAGTATCTCACCACGGTGAAGCCCATGCACGAGCAGTTCGTGGAGCCCACGAGAAAGTATGCCGACATCGTGGTCCTGGAGGGCGGCCATAACCTGGTGGCCCTGGACCTGATCATGCAGCGCATCGCCGGGCACATCGCGGAAGAAACGGCCCCCGCATGAATAAGCTGCTTCGTTACACCTTGGCGGCGCTGTTCGTCGCCCTGGGTGTCTACTTCCTGCTGCCGCTGGCCATCGGCGTGCGGCATATAGGGATATTTTTCCCGGTGGTGATACTGGCTATCTTCACCTGGATGCTCCTGCGCCCGCAGAAGGTGAAAGCGCTGCTCACCGGGCGGCATCGGGTCCTGTGGCGGACGGGGCTTACCCTGTTCGCGGCGGGGCTTTTGTGCGTGGATGTGATCTTGGGCCTCATGGTGCACCAGGCGGTGAACCGGCCCGAAAGCGGCGAATCCTGCACCGTCCTGGTCCTGGGCTGCGAAATTCGGGGCCAACGCCCCAGCAAAATGCTCATGGCCCGCATCGACAGCGCCTATGACTACCTGATAGAGAACCCGCAGGCCGTGTGCGTGGCCTGCGGCGGCATGGCCGACGACGAGATCATCTCCGAGGCCCAGTGCATCCGCGACGAGCTGGTGCGCCGGGGCATCGACCCAAGCCGCATCTACCTGGAGGAGAAATCCGAAAATACCAGGCAGAACATTGCCTTTGCCGCGGATATTATCAAAGAAAACGGCCTGCCCACCCGGGTGGCCGTAGCCAGCGACAATTTTCACCAGCTCCGCGCCTCCATCTACGCCAAGACCGGCGGCCTGGAGGCCCGCTCCCTGGGCTGCCACTCCTATTGGCTCTTAGGCCCCGGCTATTGGGCCCGTGAGGCCATCGCTGTGGCGGCGGCGTTCACATTGGGAAGATAACAAAAGGCCCTGCCGGGCATCCAATGAACTGCACCCCATTAGTTAGACAAGTATGGTAAAATACTTGTACTAAGGAATG
>CAVJNL010000108.1:0-4126 GCA_963650985.1 Clostridium sp. CAG:413 | reverse complement strand
CGTTGTTTAATTTACAAGGTACACGCCCCACGCGGAACATTTGTTATTATACCGCCCCGCTTGCCCTTTGTCAATCCTTTTTTTGAAGTTTTTTGCAATTTTTTCTTTTTCCGCAAGGTGACATTTCCCGACGCCTGTGTTATAATGGCTACACCTTATTATAATACAACGGAGGTGTACCGTTTTGCAGCTCTTGCACGCAAACGCCACATACGGAAAACTGGACCGGGCGCAGCTGGACCTGCAACCGGGGCTGAATGTGATCTGCGCCCCCAACGAGGGCGGCAAGTCCACCTGGTCCCGGTTCCTGCTGGCTATGTTTTACGGGCTCAGCACCCGCCAGCGGGGCGATCTGGCCGATAAAAACCGTTTCCAGCCGTGGAACGGCAGCCCCATGCAGGGCAAGCTGGAGCTGTCAGTGGGCGGCGACCGGCTGACCCTCAGCCGCCGGACCCAGCGGGCCGACGCGCCCCTGGGTGTCTTTTCCTGCACCTATTCCGGCACCGACACCCCCGTCCCCGACCTGGACGGCCCCCGCTGCGGCGAGGCACTCCTGGGCGTGCCCCAGTCCGTCTACCAGCGCTGCGCTTTTATTCCCTCCGGCAGCCTGGCTATCGACGCCGATGCCGATTTGGAACGGCGCATCAACGCCCTCATCTCCACCGGCGACGAAAAAATCTCCTTTTCCCAGGTGGAAAGCCGCCTGAAAAAGCAGCTCCACCAGCGAAAATACAACCGTTCCGGCTCCATCCCCCAATTGGAAGCCGAAATTGCCGACCTCCAGGCCGCCCAGCAGGACGCCCAGGCCCTGACCGGCCAGCTGGAAAATCTTCATCGCCAGCTGGCCCAGGCCCAGGAGGACCAGACCCGCCGCCGCCAAGCCCGCCAGCAGACCGCCCGGCAGGCCCTGGAGGACAAGCAGCGCCGCCTGCAAGCCCTGCCCGGCAGCGACGACCTCCAAAGCATCCACGAAAGGCTGGGCGCCGTCCGCTCTCTGGGCGACCAGGTGCAGCAGGCCCGGGACGCCGTGGCGCAGCAGGAGGCGGCCATGCAGGCCTGGCTCCAGGAGCTGAGCCGCAACCCCCTGCACCCCATGACCAAGTCCGAGCTGGAAGCCCAATTGCAAATTCAGCCCCCGGCCCCGCCCCAGGTGGCCCAGCTGCTCATTTCCCTGGCCCTGGGCCTGTGCGGCGGCGGCTTCCTGTGGTATGAGATCGGCCGCCCCCAAGTCCTGTGGCTGTGCCTGGCCTGCGTGGTCACAGCCCTGGCCGCCGGCAACTTCCTGCGCCTGCTGATCTCCCGCATTCGCTTGCAGCAAAACCGCCGCCGGGAGCTGGCCCGGCAGGATGAGCTGCGCAAGCTGGCCGAGAGCTACCTGCCCGCCCTGGAGGAACTGGATGCCCAGCGCGCCCTCCTTACCCAAAAGCAGCAGGCGGTGGCCGACGGCGACCAGCGTCTCCGCGCCCAGCTCTCCGAGCTTCTTTCCCAGGTGCGCCGCTGGGACGCCAGCGTCCAGTCCGCCGGGGACATCCGCCGCTTCGTCCAGGACACCGCCCAAAGCCGTGAACGCCTCTCCGAGGAGATTCGCCAGGCCCAGACCCAGCTCCTGCAAGCGCAGATGTCCGACACCGACGACACAGTTTCCCACTTGCAGCAGCAGATTGCCCAAGTCCAGGGCCGCCTCAGCGCCATGGGCGACGCCCGCTTCCTGGCGGACCAAATCGCCCGCAAGCAGGCAGAGCTTTCCCACCAGCAGGCGGAGTATGCCGCCCTCCAGCTCTCCCTGGACGCCCTGCGCGCCGCCAACACCACCCTGCAAAACCGTTTCTCCCCGGAGCTGGGCCGCCGGGCCGCCGAAATTTTCGTGGACATGACCGGCAGCGCCTGGAGCCACATCCTCCTGGACCGTGAGTTCCACCTCTCCGCCGAGTCCGGCAGCGACCCCACCCGCCGCAGCGTCCAGCTTCTCAGTTCCGGCACCGCCGACCAGCTCTACCTGGCCGTGCGCCTGGCTATCTGCGAGATGGTCCTCCCCCCGGAGCAAAACGCCCCCCTGATCCTGGACGACGCACTCCTGACCTTCGACGATGCCCGTCTGGCCACGACCCTTGACTACCTGGCCCGCCTGGGTGCGCAGCGGCAGATCCTCCTCTTCACCTGCCAGGGCCGCGAGGCCGCCCTGCTCCGGGGCCGCCCCGGCGTCCACATCACCAGTCTGCAATGAAGCGAGGTTTTCTATGTTTCCCCTGAATACTTTCAACAATCTCTGCGTATTCTTCTTATTGCTCATGATCTACAGCGCCGCCGGATGGGTGGGCGAGATGATCTACTGTTCCGTGGGCAAGGGCCATATCTGCGAAAAACGCGGCTTTTTGAACGGATTTATCTGCCCCATCTATGGACACGGCGCCCTTTTGGTGCTATATGTATTACATGGAGGCTTCAAAAACCCCGTCCTCACCTTCCTGGGCGGCATGATCCTCACCAGCGCCCTGGAGTATTTCACCAGCTGGTTCATGGAAAAGCTCTTTCACATGCGCTGGTGGGATTACAGCAAGAAGAAGATCCAGATCAATGGCCGGGTCTGCCTGCTCAACAGCGTTCTCTTCGGCCTGGCCTGCGTGCTGCTGTGCCATGTGGTGAACCCGCCGGTGATGGCCTGGCTTTTCCGCATCGGCAACACCTACACCGTCCCGGCGGCCTCCTTCCTCTTCGGCATCTACCTGATGGACAACATTCTCTCCGTCCGCAGCGCCATCCAGCTGTCCAGCCGCGCTGAAAAGCTCCACCAGCTCCAGCAGGAGGTGCGCCAGCACCTGGCCGCCGCCGCGGAGAACTTCGAGGACAAGATGGTCCAGGGCCGGGAGCGCTATCTCCAGTCCGTGGACAGCATGACCCGCGACTTCATGGAGGGCTCCCGCACCCAGCAGCTCACGGACAACTATGACGCCTACCTGGCCGAGCGCCAGCGCCAGGTGCAGATGCTCCGCAGCGGCCAGGATATGTTCGAGCGCCGCCTGCTCCGCAGCCACCCGAACCTCCGCTCCCGCCACGACGAGCAGCTGGACCAGCTCCGCCGCCGCCTGGACCGCATCAAGGCCGAGGCCAAGGCCCGCCGCGCCGGGAAAAAGTAATATATATTATATATAATGTATAATTGAAAAAAATAAAGCTTGAAAATACAGCAAAGGAGTTACCGTTATGAGCGAATGTACCCATGATTGCAGCACCTGCGGCGAAAGCTGCGGCGAGCGCAAGGAAGCCAATGTTTTTGAGAAGAAGCCCCTGCACGAGGGCTGCCGGGTGGGCAAGGTCTACGGCGTGGTCTCCGGCAAGGGCGGCGTAGGCAAGTCCATGGTCACCAGCCAGCTTGCCGTCACCATGCAGCGCCGGGGCTACCGCACCGCCGTGCTGGACGCCGACATCACCGGCCCCTCCATCCCCAAGGCCTTCGGGGTCCATGGCCGGGCCGTGGGCACCCAGGACGCCATTCTCCCCGTCCAGACCCGCACGGGCATCCAGCTTATGAGCGTCAACCTGCTCTTGGAGCACGAGACGGACCCGGTCATTTGGCGCGGCCCGGTCATCGGCGGCGTGGTGCAGCAGTTCTGGAGCGATGTGCTGTGGCAGGATGTGGACTATATGTTCGTGGATATGCCCCCCGGCACCGGCGATGTGGCGCTGAATGTGTTCCAGTCCCTGCCCGTGGACGGGGTCATCATCGTCACCAGCCCCCAGGAGCTGGTGAGCATGGTAGTGGAAAAGGCCGTGAAGATGGCGCAGATGATGTCCATACCCGTCCTGGGCCTGGTGGAAAACATGAGCTACCTCCCCTGCCCCGACTGCGGCAAGAAAATTTATCTCTTCGGCGAAGGCAAAACCGACGAAGCCGCCGCCCGCTACGATCTCCCGGTCCTGGCGAAAATGCCCCTGGACCCCACCCTGGCCGAGCTGGTAGACGCCGGCGAGATAGAAAATTTCCAAGGCCACTGGCTGGACGGCGTAGCGGAGAAGATCATCGGGTGATATACAATTATATATAATGTAAATGAAAAAAACCTGGCAGCCCCCATGAAGTGACCCCAAAAAGTTAGACAATATTTGAAGAAAAAATTGTTCAAGCAAC
>CAVJNL010000107.1:0-4195 GCA_963650985.1 Clostridium sp. CAG:413 | reverse complement strand
CGTTTATTTTACTCCAAACTGTAAACAATCTCCCCGGACATTCTGTAAACAATCATACCGGTCTATACACACACCGAGGCCCCCGGCTTTTACAAGTATTATTCCACCCAGCGGCCTGTGGATGTCGGCACGTTCCCCAAGCCGCCCCACAACGCACCGGATGAGATCGTCAATTATGATCTGCGGATTCCCGTGGAGGACGGCGCATTTCAAGCGTGGGGCCATCTCACCTACACCCGGCCCCTGTCCAACGAACAAATGCGGGACTATGAGCTGCGGCCCTCCCGTGACAATCCCCGCCTGCTGGGGAAAAGACAGTCCATCGCTGACCTTCTGAAAGAGGGCCAACGGCTGGCCGGGGAGCAGCGGGTCAAGCCCGGCCCCGGCAAAGATACCCCTGACAGGGATGACAGATAGGAGGCTTTATGGAACAAAAGCAATACAACCCCTTGGAGAACGCCGAGTTCTTGATGGAGCAAAACGCGAAATTGATAGACGGCGTTCTGAACAACCTGCCCCCGGAACCGGAAAAGGACAAGGTGAAAGAACCGCCCGCCCCGGCCCGGACATTGGAGCGTGAGGAGCGGTGACGAAAAAGCGCCGCCGCCCGATCCATCTGCATATCATGGTGTCCGAGGAGGAGCTGGCCCTGATCCGGGAGCGCATGGCCGAGGCCGGTGTCCGCAACATGGGGGCCTATGTGCGGAGGATGGCCCTTAATGGCTATGTGCTCCATGTCGATCTTTCCCCCGTCCGGGAGCTTGTCTCCTTGCAGCGCCGATGCTCCAACAATCTGAACCATGTGGCGATCACGGCCAACACCTACGGCGGGATATATCCCGATGACATCAAGCGTTTGCAGCAGGACTATGCCGATCTGTGGGAGCCCCTGTCCGAGCTGCTGAAAAAGCTGTCCGGGATCGTGGGCTCCTAAACCATGCCGGGGAGCGGTGTGCCGCTCCCCGGCTCTCACGGCTTTGGGACATTTTGTCCCAAAGTGGTGAGAGCCGGAGGCATCCTTTACGGCCCCCTGGGTGGAGTTATAATATACATATAGAGAAAAACACAACAAATTCAAAACATTTTAGGAGGTTTTTGTTATGCGTATCATCGGTAAATTGCTTGTGATGCCCTTTGCCCTGACCCTCTCCCTGGCGATGCTGGTGCTGGCGTTCTTCCATCAGATTGCGGGCGTGGCGCTTGACATCCTGTGCGGCATCTTTGTGGTCTGCTCCCTGTTCGCCCTCTTCATCGCCGGGGATTCCTGGGGCGTCCAGGGCCTTGTGATCGCGTTCTGCATTTCCCCCTTTGGCCTGCCCCTGTTGGCGGGGCTCCTGCTGGATGGGCTGGCCGGTCTGACCGGCTCCATGTGGGGCTATATCATTGCGTGAACCTTTGGGACAAAGTGTCCCGAACCTGACGGGCCGGGCGGCGTTTGCCGTCCGGCTTATTTTTGTATGGAGAGGAGGCTGAGCCTATCGCCACAACACGCCTGATCCCCCACCATATCAGCAGCGGCAAAAGCATTTTGGAGTCCATGCAAGACCGTTTCGACTACGGGAAAAATCCAGAAAAGACCTTGGACAGGGCCCTGATCCGCTCCTACCAATGCGACCCCATGACTGCCGACGCCGAGTTCCTTTTGAGCAAGGCACAATATAAGGCCATCACGGGCCGGGAGCAAAAGCGGGACGAGGATGTGCTGTGCTATCAGATCCGCCAGTCATTCCCGCCCGGTGAGCTCTCCCCGGAGGACGCGCTGGCCGTGGGGTATGAAACGGCGATGCGCTGGACAAAGGGCCGCCACGCCTTTTTCGTGGTGAGCCATGCTGACCGGCCCCATCCCCATGTGCATATCTACTACAATTCCACATCCCTGGACTATACCCGGAAGCTCCGCAACTTTTGGGGCTCCAGCTTGGCCCTGCGGCGGCTCTCTGACCGGGTATGCCTGGAGCATGACCTGTCCATCATTCTAAATCCCAAGCTGCACAGCAAGGGGAAGTTCCTGCACTACGGCCAATGGCTGGGGGCGGATCGCAAGCCCTCGTTCAAGGAGCAGGTGCGGGCGGCCATAGACGCCGCCCTTGCCCAGCGCCCCGCCGATCTCGCCGCATTCCTCTCGCTTATGGAGGCGGCTGGTATTGAGGTCATCCACGGGCGGGGCGGCGTGATCTCGTTCCGCGTCCCAGGTCAGGAGCGGGCCACCCGCTGGCGCTCCACCCTGGGGAGCGGCTATGGCCCGGAGGAGGTGCGGGCCGTTCTGGAGGGCCGTGCTCCGGCCCGGCCTGCTCCCGCTGGCGGCACTGGCCCGGCTCCCCGCCGGAAGATCAACCTTGTCATTGACATTCAGCAGCGCATGGCCCAGGGCAAGGGGGCTGGTTATGAGCATTGGGCCAAACTCTACAACTTAAAGCAGCTGGCCGCCGCCCTCCAATTATTGCAGGAGAACGGCCTGACCGACTATGACGAGCTGACCGTCCAAACGGAAACGGCGGTTGACCGGGCCCACACCCTGGCCGGGGAGCTGCGGGCCGTGGAGGATCGGCTGGCCCGGACATCCGCCCTCATGGGGGCCGTGGTGGACTACGCCAAGACCCGGCCCGCGTTCGAGGGCTACAAGGCCGCCCGGTACAGTAAAAAATATCTGGCGGAACACGGGGACGAGCTGGACACATACCGCAGAGCCAAGGCCGCCATGAACGAGCTGTTGGGCGGCGAAAAACTCCCCCGGATGGAAAAGTTGAAACAGGAGCGCCGGGAGCTGGCAGAGAAGAAAAAGGCTTTGACCATGCAATACCGCTCCGCGCAAAAGGCCATGCGGGAACTCGTCACCGTCAAAGGCAATATAGATCATCTGCTCCGTGTCACCGGAGGGCGGGAAGATAAGGAACAGGCCCGGTAGGGCCTGTGACGCAGACAATCACTTTGGGACAAAATGTCCCGAAGTGGCCGGGTTTGGGGAGGCTCCCCAACAAGCGTTTTGCGGGGCCGTTGGGCCTGCAAAAACGGCGGATGTGGGCACACCCGCATTGCTTGCCGGTAGTGCATCACCCCCGGAATGGCCTGAAATCCGGGGCGCAGTGCTCTCCCGTAGTTTGTCCGCATCGCGGCCTGTTTGCAAGTTAAAATAACCTCGTAGCAATTTTGAAACAGGAGGTTATTGCCATGACAGAACGAATCTTGACAGCAGAGCGCCTTGCGGCCTATGGTCGCTGGCTGCGGGAGGAGGAAAAGGCTCCGGTCACGGCGGAGAAGTACCTGCGGGACGCAGCCGCCTTTGCCCGGTGGATGGACGGCGGGGCGGTGACAAAGGAGCGCGTGAGCGAGTGGAAGGAACATCTATTATCCCGTCACTACGCCCCGGCCACCATCAACGCAACACTGGCCGCCCTCAACAGCCTGTTCCGTTTTCTGGGCTGGGCGGACTGCCGGGCCAAGTTTTTGAAAATCCAGCGGCGGGTGTTCCGGGATTCTTCCCGTGAGCTGACACGCGCCGACTATGACGCCCTGATTGTCACG
Organism: Clostridium sp. CAG:413; assembly: GCA_963650985.1. Classification (GTDB taxonomy): domain Bacteria; phylum Bacillota; class Clostridia; order Oscillospirales; family Oscillospiraceae; genus Vescimonas. The sequence goes on along the minus strand of CAVJNL010000107.1, from coordinate 673 downwards.
GCGCAGGAACGGGGCCAGCACCGCCTTGCCCTGCTCATGGAGACCATCTGCGCCACCGGCATCCGGGTCAGCGAGGTCAAGTACATCACCGTGGAGGCCGCCCAGCGGGGCAAGGCGGAGGTGTCTTTGAAAGGAAAGATACGCACGATTTTAATTCCCGCCAAGCTGTGCCGCAAGCTGTTAAAGTACGCCAAAAAGCAAAAAACCGTTTCCGGCGAGATCTTTCTCACCAAAAACGGTACGCCCATGGGCCGCCGACAGATATGGGCGGAAATGAAAGCTCTTTGCAAATATGCCGGGGTGGAGCCGAGCAGAGTGTTTCCCCACAACCTGCGCCATCTGTTCGCCACAGCCTTTTACCGGGCCTGCAAAGACATCGTGAAGCTGACCGACGTGCTGGGCCACAACTCCATTGAAACCACCCGCATCTACCTCTTGACCTCCGGTGCGGAGCACCAGCGGCAGCTTGACCGGCTGGGGCTGGTGTCATAGCACAGAGTCCACATTCCGCCCATAAGCCTGTGGGCGTCAAGCTGTCTGGACTACATCCTAATAAAAAATTTTATCATAATTCCTACTGAAATGTAAGCCCTCCCCGGCTTTTGGGTGCAAAAATCTTGTAGGATTACAATACATATTGGACAATCGAAGAAAAAGGTATGAGAGATATGGC
>CAVJNL010000106.1:0-4229 GCA_963650985.1 Clostridium sp. CAG:413 | reverse complement strand
GAGGGCGTATTGTCTTCTTATTTTCGGGGTGTTGCACTTCGGATTGTAACCTGTCCAGCCCCCTTTAGGCAAGGGAGGCAACGATTTGCCGGGAGTGCGGTGGGGCGGGTCGTCCAGGAGGCCGACCCCTACGGATTGGTTTGGGTTGTTTGGGGCGGGCGACCGCGAGGGTCGTCCCTACGGTTTATACTTTTTTAGTTTTCCATGTGGCGGCCCAGGAAGATGGAGACGGTTTGGGCCAGTTTGTATTCGCTTTCGCCGGGGTATTGGCCTTCTTCGGCGGCGAAGAGAACCAGGCCCAGGACATCGCCCTGGCAGAGGATGGGGGCGGCGGTGGCGGCGTGGAGGCGCTGGTTGTCGGCGCACACGGGGAGCGGGGCGTCTCCCCTGCCCTGCTGGTAAATGCTGCGCTTTTCCATGAGCTGCTCCATCTGGGGCGAGAGGGCCCGGCCAATGAGATCGCGCTTGCCGGGGCCGGCGGTGGCGATGACGCCGTCCCGGTCGGTGATGACGGCGGTGAAGTCGGAGGAGCGGGCCAGGGTGTCGCAGAACTGGGCGGCAAAGTCCTCCAGGCCGCCGATGAGGGAATACTTCTTGAAAATGACCTCACCATCGCGGGTGGTGAAGATCTCTAAGGGGTCGCCCTCGCGGATGCGCATGGTGCGGCGGATCTCTTTGGGGATCACCACGCGGCCAAGGTCATCGATGCGGCGCACGATTCCGGTTGCTTTCATATATAAAAACTCCTTGCTGCATGTTATTGTACGACTATTATTTGTCAAATCTTCGGTTTTATGCCGCGAGGTGGAATTTCGCTTTTTTCATAATTCTATACCATTGAAATTTTTACTCGAAAAACAGTTGCATTTCATGTTTGCTTTCGATATAGTGTTATAAGGCTGAATTTATTTCGTTTTTTCTTCGAAGCGGGGCTCTGGTGTGGAAAACTGCCTTCAGAAAGGGGACGCGGCGGGCGGTATGAACAAGCTCTCGGTTTAGCGGAAATATTTCGGCCATTCGGATTTCCGGGTGGGGCAGGAGACGCTAATCGACGCCATTTTTGCCGGGCGGGACGCTTTGGGCATCATGCCCACGGGCGTCGGGAAGTCGCTGTGCTACCAGATCCCGGCCCTGCTGCCGGGGGTGACGCTGGTCATTTCTCCGCTGATCTCGCTGATGAAGGACCAAGTGGCCGCCCTGACCCAGGCGGGCATTCCCGCGGCGTACATCAACAGTTCCCTGTCCTTCGAGGACCTCCGCCGGATATGCGCCGCGGGTGAGCGCGGTAAGTTGCTTACATTATAATATGTAGCAAAACCTCCGGCGGGGCCGGAGGTTTTGTGTTTGCTTTGGAATTTTAATTTTTACGCCTCGCGCTTTTTCTTGGTCAGGACCAGGGCTGCGCCGAGAGCCGTTACGGGCAGGGCCACGAGCCACGCCATCACGCCGCTGTCGCTGGTGGCAGGGGTGTTGGTGCCGCCGTTATTGCCGCCATCGCCGGGCTTATCGGTGTAGCAGAGCTTCTCCGCGTCCGCGCCCAGGGGGTCGTCGGTGCGGTTGTGGTTGGGTTTCCAGTCGCACCATTTCACCTTGGGGCAAGCCGAAGTCCCCTCGGCGGTGTTAAAGTACAGCACGCCGTCCGCCTGGGTGGGGTTTTCGTAGCTGGTGTCCACATAGGCCACAGCGCCGATGCCCTTTTTCGCGCCGCAGTCGGCGGCGTAGACATTACCCGAAATATTGTCAAATTTATTCAGGCTGCGGTAATAGCCGATGATGCCGCCCACATTTTCCTGGCCGCTGACCTTGCCGGAGAAGGTGTTCCCCGTCAGCGAATAGCTGTCCCACGCCTGGGCCACATATTCGTCGCCGCCGAGAATACCGCCCACATTCTTCACGCCCGAAACCGTTCCCGCTGCTATGCAGTTTTCAATGGTGATACGGACGCCGTTGGGCGCGGAATCATTGGCATTGTAGCCGCCGCCCACGATGCCGCCGGCATATTCGCCCGTGGCCGTCACCGTGCCGTTAAAGGTGCAGCTGCGCACTGTGCAAACGCCCAGCGCATTGTCCCGGGTCGCTATGATGCCGCCCACATAGTTCACGCCCTTGACCTCCGCGTAGCTGACGCAGTTTTCGATGGTCCCCAGCATACGCCCGGCAAAGGAGCCGATCTCACTCTGGGTGCCGTCATAGCCGATCACCACGCCCTTTTCCGCCATGCAGTTGCGAATAGCCACCACAAAGGTCGCGCTGCATCCGGCGTAAATATTGGTGTTTATGTTGGAGCCGATGAGCCCCGCCTTCAGGGTCTTGGTGCCGCTCTTCAAAGTCACATGGTCAATGACGATGGCGCTTCCGGAGAGGCCCACGCCCTCCAGGTTATTGACCAGGCCGTAGCCGTTGATCTCCTCGCCGTAGATGTTCAGGTTCCTGACCTCCGCGCCCCTGACATAGCCCAGCAGCGGCAGACCGCCCTTGGGCACGGTAAGGGTCTTGCCGTTGCCGTCCAGGATGCCGGAGAAAGCGTTGAGGTTTTCGCCCTTTTTGATGTCGTGGGTCCCGTCCTTCGTGCAGCCCATGGGCGTCCAGTCCGCAGGCAGGGTAATGTCATTCATGAGCTTGAAATACATCCCGCTGAAAGACAGCGCCTTTTCATTGACCAGGTATTTCACCAGCTCCAATTCCTCTGCATTATGGATCAGATAGGGGTCCTCCTTGGTGCCCGTCCCCTGGAACATGTCGCCCATAATGCCGTCATAGCTCTCGTAAGTAATGCTCTGCATCCCGGAGGAAACGGTCGTGGCCGTGACGCCGGCGTCCTTGCTGGCCGTCAGGGTAACAGCGCAGTAGTAATAATAAGTCCCCGGCACCAGCTCCGTGGGAACGGCGAACTCCGACACATTTTCCTCGCCCTTGACCACAAACTCAGACGCGCCGATATAGACGCCGCCCGTGGTGGAATCCACCGTGTTTTTGTACCACTTGCACACCGGCTTTTCAATGCCGTAGACATCCACATGGCTCTCCGAAGCGGTCAGGGTGAGCTGTCCGCCGATCTTGCAGGTGCCGCCGCCCGTAGGCCCGCTGACGACAGGGGCGGTGATGGTGGTCGGATTCACCGTAATAATGCAGCTTGCACTTTTCACAACATAGTTATTGCCGGATACCGTATTCGTGACTTCGCAATACACGCTGTCAAGATAGGCGTGGTCGGTGGGGATGGTAAGCTCATTGTTCACCGCGCCCTCGATCTTGGTGCCGCCCATCCAGTACCACTGGTACGACAGGGTGCCGCCCTCCGCAGCCTTCGCCTCTACGCGGATGGTCTTGCTCTCCCCCTTGCCGCATTCAACGGACGAAACCGGCTGCGCCGTGATCTCCGGCATAGGCGCCGATTTCACAGTCAAAGTATAAGTGCTGTCCACGCCGTTTCCATCTGTCTTGTTGTATTTTAAGTCAATGGGGATTTTTATCTCTCCATTTTCCAGGCCGCGAACAGACACCGTGTAAAGGCCCTCAACGGCAGTCGCTTTCGCGCCATTAATGTAAATATCCGTCAGGCTCGCCGACTTCGTTCCCAGCTTGAGCTTAATTTCCCCCGTGTCCCGAGGAACCTCGACTGTATAATTGTTGTTCGGCTTCATGGTGCTGAAGGAAGGCGTCAGCAGGAGGCTGTCACCCGCCGCCGTCTGCACAGAAAACGCATTCAGTGTCGCGCTGCGCTTTACCTGCACGGTAAAGGTCTGCTTCATGTCGTAGTTTTCAGCGTTTTTAGCATTATTCTTGTCGCTTGTGTCAACATAGCCGACCACCAGCGTGTAGCTTTTTACCGTACCATAATTGTTGGAGATCCAACTGGAGCCACTCAGAGAAACCGTTTTCTTTGTCGCGTCGACCTTCCCGCTCACCTTGTGGGTATTGCCGTCAAATATTCCCGCATACAGCTGCTTGCCGTCATGGGTAAAATCCCCTTCCGCCGTCAGGGACAGCGAGAGCATCATACCCTTGGCCTCTGCATCGGCCACCATAATGACCGTTTTTGTGTCCTTATCGTATTCACACGCGGTAAAAGGCGAATTAGTCCTGTCGGTATGTGTAATTTCTTTCACTGTAAACCCGCCCGCGTCATCCGCCAGCACGCTCATAGGCAGCAGCGAAACCGCCAGAATCAACGCCAGCAGCAGAGATAAGATTCGTTTTTTCATCTCTTTTGTTTCTTCCTTTCAAAT
>CAVJNL010000105.1:0-4355 GCA_963650985.1 Clostridium sp. CAG:413 | reverse complement strand
CCCCATCGGAGTTTTTTCAATCTAAAAGTGTTGCACTTGCTTGACAATCTGCCCCAATAATGTAGGGCGGGGGGGCCCTCACCCCGCCGCCGTCTGCTCACCGTACCCCTTGCAAAAGGCGTCATTGCGAGGGTGCCCTGCGCCCGTGGCAATCCGTCCCCCCAAAAAAAACACACAGCGGGCAAGGTCCACCCTCGCCCGCTGCGCGTATTGTAATGGTAAAACGGAAAGCCAAACCCCTTTATCGCCCGTTCCGGCTGTTCAGCTTGCCCAAATAGCGGTAAATGCTGGCCTCCGAGCTGTGCAGCTCCTTGGCAACGAAGCTCACGGACCCCTTCAGCAAAAACACGCCCTTGCGGTCCAGGATCTCCATGATCTCCATTTTCTCGTCCTGGTTGAGCCGGTCTACATCCACCGGGTAATTGGCCACCACGGACGACACAATGCTGGCCGTGGCCCCGGCAATGGAGGTGGGATAGCCCTGCTCCCGGGGCGACTCCGAGGGGTCGTTCTGATCCACAATGAGGCTGGTGCCGCTGGGCTCCGCCGGGGTCAGCACCCCGCCGCACAGGTCCATCACCTGCTTACTCAGAGCCTCGTAGCGGCTGCTGTCGAAGTTGATGCACAGCAGGCCCACCACGCTCCCGGTGCGGTCCTTGATGAACATACTGTTGGAGTGCATCTTCTTCCCGGTGACGGAGGTGCTCTCAAAGGACACCACATAGTCCTGGGTCTCGTACAGACGGCCCGAGAGGAACTCCAGCATTTTGTTGCTCAGGGGGGAGCCCAAATGCCGCCCCGTCAGCTCGCCGTTGGAGATGGCAATGATCTGGTTGGAGTCCTCCGTCAGCTCATGGAGGGCCACCTCGTAGTCCGGGCCCAGAATGTGCCCCAAAAACTCAACCAGCAATGTATAATGACGCCGAATTTCTTTATCCATACGATTCTCCTTCTGTTCTGTGGAAAAATATCTTACTGGTCCTGCTTTTCTTCGCTCTGGGCGGCGTCGTCAGCGGCAGGGGCGTCGGCGGCGTGGATGCGCTGCAGCTCTTCCTCCTCCAGCACGCGGTAGGCCACCTTACCCACCAGGGTCTTGGGCAGCTCGTCCCGGAACTCGATGTCGTAGGGCATGGCGTACTTGGCAATGTGCTTGCGGCAGTAGCTCATGAGCGCGTCCTTGGTGGCGTCGCTCTTCTCCACGCCCGGCTTCAGCATCACAAACGCCTTCACCTTCTGCATCCGATACGCGTCAGGCACGCCGATCACGCAGCTCATCTGCACCTCCTCGTGGGCGTCTAGAATGTTCTCGATCTGCCCGGGATAGACATTGTACCCGGAGGAAATGATCATCCGCTTGGCTCGGCCCCGGAAGTAGATGAAGCCCTCGTCGTCCATGGCGCCCAGGTCGCCGGTGTACACCCAGGTGAGCCCGTCGTCGTGCTTGCGCAAAGTCTGGGCCGTCTCCTCGGGGTGGTTCATGTACTCCTTCATCACCGTGGGTCCCGCCAGGAGGATTTCGCCCTCCTCGCCGTAGGGCAGCTCCTCGTCGGTGCCGGGCTTCACGATTTTAATATAGGTGTCCGGGAAGGGCAGCCCAATGGAGCCCTCCTTGTACATATTCGTCGGCGTCAGGCAGCAGGCGGTGACGGTCTCGGTGGTGCCGTAGCCCTCCCGCACCTGGATAACGGCGTGGTGGTCATAGAGAAACTTGTCAAACTTCTTCTTCAGCTCAATGGACAGGCTGTCGCCGCCGGAGAACACGCCCTTGAGGCTGGAGAGGTCGGCCCCGTCCATGCTGGGCAGCCGCAGCAGCGCCTCGTACAGAGTGGGCACGCCCGCAATAAAGTTGCACTTATACTTCACGATCTGCTTGGCGTAGCTCTTGGCGGTGAACCGGGGAATGAGGATGCACCGGCCCCCGCTTGCCAGCATGGAGTGGACGCACACGCCCAGGCCGAACCCGTGGAACAGGGGCATAGCCGCCAGCATCTTGTCCCCGGGCCGGAACATGGGGTTGGTGGCGATGATCTGCTTCGCCAGGGCGTTGAAGTTGCCGTTGGTCAGCACAATGCCCTTGGTGGTGCCGGTGGTACCGCCGGAGTAGAGGATCACCGCCGGGTCCTCGGCCTTGCGGTCCACCCGGAAATTCTTGTAGAAGCAGTGGCGGCTCAGATCCATGAATTCCTTCCACCGTATCACCGGCGCGTCGTCGGGAATTTTCTGAATTTTCCGTCCCTCCGTGAGCATATACCCCGCCCGCACAGGCCGACTCAGGGCGTCCTTCACGGAGGCAATGATAATGTTCACAATGCCGGTATTTTGCCGGATGTGCTCAAACTTGTCATAAAACTGGTCCAGCGTAATGGCGGTGATAGACTCGGACTCGTTGAGATAGAACTCGATCTCCTTCTCCGCCGACAGCGGGTGGATCATGTTGGCAATGCCTCCCACCAGGTTCACCGCGTAGAACATGTAAATAGCCTGGGGGCAGTTGGGCATGGCGATGGTCACCTTGTCCCCAGCCCGAATGCCCAGCACCTTCAGGCTCTTGGCGCACCGCTCGATCTCCTGGATCATCTTGCGGTAGGTGGTGGACTTGCCCATAAAGTCAAAGGCAATGTTGTTGGGATATTCCTGGACCACCATCTCCAATGCCTGGAACATAGACCCGCCGAAATACTCCAGATGCATGGGCACATCGCCCATATAAGGCGCCCAAGGGGTTTTCACTTCACTCATACTGCACTTCCTCCTTCATAGGCTTTTCCAGCTCCCAGGGGTGCTCCAGCAGATACTTCAGAAGCCGAACGGATTTAGAATAGTAATACCCGTCGGCCAGTCGCTCGTCGATGGTCAGCCCCAGGTCCAGCGTCTCCTTCATGGTGGCGTTGCCCTCCTCGTCAAAGAAGGGGCGCACGGCCTTTTCACCGATGATGCAGAACAGGGAGCAGGTGCCCCAGTTGGTCAGGTGATGATACCCGCACTTGAGCTTGATAGACCCCAGGTTCGACAACACCACGGAGCTGTAATAGGGGTCGGTGGCGATCATGTCCTTGGGCACCCACCCGTGCTTATCCAGCCACATGATGAACTTCACGGCGGTCTTGCCCAGCCAGCGGGGGAGCTTATTGAGAATGTCCATGTTCTCCGTGGAGGAGTCCACCTTCTCGCTGCGGCACTCCGTCACCTGGCTTCGGATGTATTCGTGCACATCCTTCAGGCTGAAATCCTCCTTACTGTGCAGGAAGGCCAGAGCCTCCGCGCCCTTGTCGGAAAACTGCTTTTTCACCACGAACGCGGCGGACACCTCGTTGCGCTGGTAGAAATTGCTGTTGACAATGAACCGATTCAGCTTAGGCCGCAGGGTGATGGTCTTGATAAGCGCCGCCACTACAATGTGGAACATGGTGTAGTGAAACTCGTTCTCGCTTTCGTTGAGCTTTGCCAGATACTCGTTCATAGCCGTCAGATCCACCCGCAGGGATATGTAAGCCTCGTTGTCGCAGCGGTTGGGATAGAGGATGCCGGTGATAAAATGCAGGGAATCCAGCTCCCGCAGCAGCCGCCCATCCCGCCGGTCGCCCCGGCGTCTTTTCTGTGTTGCCATATTTTCTCCTGTAGTTTTATTTTTAGACTGATAAAAATTTTTCCCCACTATAAAATACAGTATACCAAATCCTGACCCGTTTTTCCAGTATAAATTTGCAAGAAAATCAAAAAATTCCGCACCCCACAAAATCCCCACCGTAGGGGCGACCCTTGCGGTCGCCCGCCCCCGGCACTATTTGCAACCCTCCGTAGGGGCCGGCGTCCCCGACGGCCCGTTTCCTGCACCCCGTGCAACCCTCCGTAGGGGCGGACGCCCCTGTCCGCCCGCCCGGGCTTGCACCGCACCCTATGTAAAAAACATGTCATTGCGAGGCCAGTGACCGATGTCACTGGCCGTGGCAATCCGTCCCCCCAAAAGGCTCCCCTGCGCAAGGGGAGCGAAGCTGACTGAGGGGTCGACTACCGCACCCCTTGTAAAAACCCCGTAGGGGACGATGCCCACATCGTCCCGCCCCACCGCACTCCTTGTAAAACCTGTCATTGCGAAGCCAGTGCGCACACTGGCTGTGGCAATCCGCATCCCCCGTCCCCAAAGCCTCCCCTGCGTAAGGAGAGGTGGCGCGAAGCGCCGAAAGGGTCGCCAACCACCGCACCCCTTGTTACGCAAATGCCTCCGGCGGGGCACTTTCTGTCACCAGCGACAGAAAGTGCCCAAAGAACGCCGCCAAAACCCATGGTTTTGGGTAGCGTGTCGAAAATTCTTTTCGCCCCGCTGCCTAAGTTTTTGAAACTTTGAAAAAGTTTCA
>CAVJNL010000104.1:0-4442 GCA_963650985.1 Clostridium sp. CAG:413 | reverse complement strand
GAGGGCGTATTGTCTTCTTATTTTCGGGGTGTTGCACTTCGGATTGTAACCTGTCCAGCCCCCTTTAGGCAAGGGGGCCTTTAAGGACGGGGGTTACGGATTGCCACAGCCAGTGTGCGCACTGGCTTCGCAATGACACATTCAAGGGGTGCGGTATAAGCCCGGGCGGCGGGCTGGGGGCAGCCCGCCCTACGGATGTCATGGGGTGCGGGGGGTATCGGGCGGGCGGGGTAGAACGCCGCCCCTACGGATGACAAGAAGTGCGGTATGCGGGGCGTCGGGGACGCCGCCCCCTACGGGTGGGTTGCAAGTAGTGCCGAGGGCGGGCGACCGCGAGGGTCGCCCCTACGGACGCTTTGTTGATGGTGCGGTGCAAGTCCGGGCGGCGGGGTGGGGGCAGCCCGCCCTACGGTGCGAGATTTGGTGGCGGGTGCCAGCGGTGGGGTACGGGGCTTGCCAAATTATCCTCATTTTACCACAAAATCATGCTGGGTGAAACAAAATTATAAAAAAAGTTTCGATTTGTTATGATAATTTTTGTGCATGACAATGAAAAAACCTTATCGAGGTGAAAGATACAAAAATAGCGTTTACATTTTTATGAAATTGTGCTATTATGAACAATGCGAAAGATTCCTGCAAGATCACCTGAGAAATCAGATATACAAACGGAAGGAGTAATAAACATGGTTAGAAAAATGAAGTCTATGGATGGCAACAACGCCGCAGCGCATGTGTCTTATGCGTTCTCGGAAGTGGCGGCCATCTACCCCATCACCCCGTCGTCTCCCATGGCCGACTTTGTGGACCAGTGGTCCGCTAACGGCCAGAAGAACATCTTCGGCACACAGGTCAAGGTGGTGGAGATGCAGTCCGAGGCAGGTGCGGCCGGTGCGGTGCACGGCTCCCTGGGCTCCGGCGCTCTGACCACTACCTATACCGCTTCCCAGGGCCTGCTGCTGATGATCCCCAACATGTACAAGATCGCAGCCGAGCAGCTGCCCGCCGTGTTCCATGTGTCCGCCCGTACCGTGTCCACCCAGGCGCTGAACATCTTCGGCGACCACAGCGATGTGATGGCCTGCCGCCAGACCGGCTTCGCCATGCTGTGCGAGGGCAATGTGCAGGAGGTCATGGACCTGTCTCCTGTGGCCCATCTGGCCGCCCTTTCCGGCAAGGTTCCGTTTATCAACTTCTTTGACGGCTTCCGCACCAGCCATGAAATTCAGAAGATCGCCGTATGGGACTACGAGGATCTGAAGGACATGTGCGACATGGACGCTGTGGCTGAGTTCCGCCGCCATGCGCTGAACCCCGAGCATCCCCACATGCGCGGTAGCCACGAAAACGGCGACATCTTCTTCCAGCACCGCGAGGCCTGCAACAAGTACTATGCCGAGCTGCCCGCCGTGGTGGAGAAGTACATGGACCTGGTGAACGCCAAGCTGGGCACAGACTACAAGCTGTTTAACTACTACGGCCATCCCGAGGCAGACCGCGTGATCGTGGCTATGGGCTCCATCTGCGATGTGGCCGAGGAGGTCATTGACTACCTCACCGCCCACGGCGAGAAGGTGGGCCTGGTGAAGGTGCGTCTGTATCGTCCCTTCGCCCCCGAGAAGCTGCTGGAGGCCCTGCCCGCTTCCGTGCAGAAGATCGCCGTGCTGGACCGCACCAAGGAGCCCGGCGCTATGGGCGAGCCGCTGTATCAGGATGTTGTTACCGCTCTTGCCAATGCGGGCTGGAACGATGTGAAGGTCATCGGCGGCCGTTACGGCCTGGGCAGCAAGGACACGCCTCCTGCCTCCGTGTTCGCCGTTTACAGCGAGCTGAAGAAGGACGAGATGAAGCGCCAGTTCACCATCGGCATCGTGGACGATGTGACGAACCTCTCCCTGCCCGAGGACGAGAACTGCCCCAACACCGCGGCTCCCGGCACCATCGAGTGCAAGTTCTGGGGTTTGGGCGGCGACGGCACCGTGGGCGCCAACAAGAACTCCATCAAGATCATCGGCGACCACACCGACAAGTATGTCCAGGCGTACTTCCAGTACGACTCCAAGAAGACTGGCGGCGTGACCATCAGCCATCTGCGCTTCGGTGACAAGCCCATCCGCTCTCCTTATTATATCAACAAGGCCGACTTCGTGGCCTGCCACAACCCCAGCTATATCACCAAGGGCTTTAAGATGGTCAACGATGTGAAGCCCGGCGGCGTGTTCATGATCAACTGCCAGTGGGATATGGACGAGCTGAACCACCATCTGAAGGCGGACGCCAAGCGCTACATCGCCAAGAACAACATCCAGCTCTACACCATCAACGCCATTGACCTGGCCATTGAGATCGGCATGGGCAAGCGCAACAACACCATTTTGCAGTCTGCGTTCTTCACCCTGGCCAAGGTCATGCCCCAGGAGGACGCCATCCGCTACATGAAGGAAAAGGCCACCGCTTCTTACCTGAAGAAGGGCCAGGATGTGGTGGACATGAACCATAAGGCCATCGACCTGGGCGCTACCGCCTTTAAGAAGATCGATGTGCCCGCCGACTGGGCCAATGCCGTGGACGAGCCGGAGCACAAGGCTCTGGAGGGCAAGCCGGAGCTGGTGAAGATGGTGAAGGAAATTTTGGAGCCCGTGGGCAAGATGGACGGCGACAGCCTGCCCGTTTCCGCCTTCGTGGACCATGTGGACGGCCAGTTCGAGCTGGGCGCTTCCGCTTATGAAAAGCGCGGCGTGGCCGTGTCCGTTCCCACCTGGGACAGCACCAAGTGCATCCAGTGCAACCAGTGCGCCTATGTGTGCCCCCACGCGACCATCCGTCCCTTCGCCCTGACCGCTGAGGAGGCCGCTGCGGCTCCCGAGGCTGCGAAGATCGTGGATGTGAAGGCCGGCAAGGGCAAGGGCGTGTACCAGTACACCATGGCCGTGTCTCCCCTGGACTGCATGGGCTGCGGCGTGTGCATCGGCGTTTGCCCGGTGAGCGCCCTGTCTATGGTGGGCCAGGAGGGCGAGCTGGCACAGCAGGATGTATTTGACTACTGCGTGAGCAAGGTCTCCGAGAAGAAGGACATGCAGGACAATTCCGTCAAGGGCAGCCAGTTCAAGCAGCCCATGCTGGAGTTCTCCGGCTCCTGCGCCGGCTGCGCCGAGACCAGCTATGCCCGTCTCGTCACCCAGCTGTTCGGCGACCATATGTATATCTCCAACGCCACCGGCTGCTCCTCCATCTGGGGCGGTCCCGCGGCTACCTCTCCCTACTGCACCAACAAGGAGGGCCACGGCCCCGCATGGTGTAACTCCCTCTTTGAGGACAACGCCGAGCACGGCCTGGGTATGTTCGTGGGTCAGAACAAGATCCGCGAGGATCTGGTGGCTGAGACCCGCCGCCTGCTGAACATTGAGTGGGCCCGGCCCGAGCTGAAGGCTGCCGCTCAGGCTTGGCTGGATACCGTGGACGACGGCACCGCCAACGCAGAGCCCACCCGCGCTTTCGTGAAGGCCCTGGAGGGGAGCATCTGCACCGTGGAGGAGCTGGCGGCCGTGCCGCAGTTTGCCGAGCACGCTGCCGAGCTGAAGGCCAAGGGCGCGCTGTTCTGCGACTGCGAGGCCTGCACCATCGTGGCTGACCTGCTGAGCAAGAAGGAGTATCTGGCTAAGAAGTCCATGTGGATCTTCGGCGGCGACGGCTGGGCTTACGACATCGGCTACGGCGGACTGGATCATGTGATCGCGTCCAAGCAGGATGTGAACATCTTCGTGTTCGACACCGAGGTCTATTCCAACACCGGCGGCCAGGCGTCCAAGGCCTCCAACATCGGCCAGGTCTGCCAGTTTGCCGCTGCCGGTAAGGAAGTGAAGAAGAAGAGCCTTGCCGAGATCGCCATGCAGTACGGCTATGTGTATGTGGCGCAGGTGGCTATGGGCGCGAACCCCGCACAGACCATCAAGGCCATCACCGAGGCCGAGGCTTATCACGGCCCGTCGCTGATCATTGGCTACAGCCCCTGCGAGATGCACAGCATCAAGGGCGGCATGATGAACTGCCAGAAGGAAATGAAGAAGGCTGTGGACTGCGGCTACTGGAACCTGTTCCGCTACAATCCGGAGGCGGAGCAGAAGTTCACGCTGGATTCCAAGGCGCCCGCTGGCGGGTATCAGGAGTTCCTGATGAACGAGGCTCGGTATTCCCGGCTGACCCGGGAGTTCCCGGACCGCGCCGGTGTGCTGTTTGAGCGCAACGAGGAGGAGGCCAAGGCCCGGTATGAGCATTTGCTGAAGCTCATTGAGATGTATAATAAGTAAGTTTGGTCTTGCTGATTGGGAAAAGGGACACGCGTGAGCGTGTCCCTTTTGAGCCTGTCGAAAAACCCTCCGAGTTTTTCCGACAAAAGGCTTGCAGTCTGCTGCGCGCATAATTTGTCCGTCTGTGACGGACAA
>CAVJNL010000103.1:4157-4770 GCA_963650985.1 Clostridium sp. CAG:413 | reverse complement strand
TATTTGATATTTGCCAGCAATTTGGCATCCGCTATTATACGGCGACCAAGAAAGAACGCTATTTTGTGGAGGAAGTGACCCGTGTCACTTGGGCAAAGCAACAGGAGGAAAAATCCGGGATCCCTCAAAATATCCGGCCCGCATTTTCCGCTTGACCCACATTTTGACCCATACGGGAAGCATACCGCAAAAATAAAGAGCCGTCGGGCGGGAGAGCATTTCTCTGCCCGGTGGCTCTATGCTTTTGGCAAGGTGCCCTTTTATTGTCTACAGCAGCGCAAAAGGGAACGATTTTCGCTCCACATAAATTTGACCCACACCGCTGCTCTTTGCGGCGCTGACCCACACCTTGACCCACACGGGGAAACGAACGGGCGGAACACATGGAGCAAAGAGTTTCCGACTGCATCCTTTTTGTGGTAAAAATGCCCGCAAAGCCTTATAAATCAAGGGCTGGAAGGACTTTTATCACTTGGTAAGGATGAGGTCGGCGGTTCGAATCCGCCCAGCAGCTCCAAAAAGTCCTGTTTTCTATCGAAAACAGGACTCAGTCTGTCAAAAAACCCTCCAGGTTTTTCCGACAAAAGGCTTGCAGTCTGCTGCGCGCATAATT
>CAVJNL010000103.1:0-4147 GCA_963650985.1 Clostridium sp. CAG:413 | reverse complement strand
GATCCCAATTTTTTGCCGACTGCGGGCGGCAAACTCTGCGAGGCTTTTTTGACACGCTGAACCACCAGCTACGCTGGTGGTTGTGTTCATTTGCTTGTAGAATAAGTTAATATCGGTTCCCCAGCTTGCTGCAGGCCAGGATGATGCAGTCCGCGCCCAGGAGGAACAGGTAGATGCTGATAACGACCTGGATGGACAGCAGCGAGAACCATGGGTCCAGGATCATCAGCGCCCCCAGCACCAGGCCGAGAATGTTCAGGATCAGCGTGAAATAGTAGGTAAACTCCCCGGCGAAAAAGCGAATTTTATTCAGATTCGCTAGACGGGAGATGCAGTGGGCGATGAACCACAGGGGGAAGAGGAACGACAAAACCAGCTTTCCCGCGTTGGGGTACACCAGCAGCATGACCCCCGTCATGACGCTCAGGGTGCCGGAGAGTAGGGAGACGATGGGCCCGAAGCCCGTGAACCGGGCAACGCGCACATAGAGCAGGATGTCCGCCACACCCATGATGACGGCCACCAGGCCGTAGGCCACGATGAAGCCCGTCAGGGCGCTGTCGGGCCGGGCTAGGGTAAAGACGCCCAGCAGAACCAGGAGAACGCCCTCCAAAAACTCAAACCAGTTGAATCCAGACCACTTTTTCATTGGTCGCTGCCTCCCTTGTTTAAGATCTCCATGAACTCCTCGCCGGTGATGGTCTCCTTTTCGTAGAGGAACTGCGCCAGCTCATCCAGCTTTTGGCGGTTGTCGGTCAAAATCTCCCGGGCCTTTTCATGCTGGGCCTTCACCAGCTCCACCACCTTTTCGTCAATGCGCTTTTGGGTGTCGGCGGCGCAGGCCAGGGAGGTGTCGCCGCCCAGGTACTGATTGTTGACCGTCTCCATAGCCACCATGTCAAACTCCTCGCTCATGCCGTAGCGGGTGATCATGGCCCGGGACAGCTTGGTGGCCTGCTCAATGTCGTTGGAGGCACCGGTGGTGATCTCCCCGAACACCACCTCCTCGGCGGCGCGGCCCCCGGTGAAGGTGGCGATCTTGTTTTCAATTTCCTGCTTGGTCATCAGGTACTTGTCGCCGGTGTCCACCTGCATGGTGTAGCCCAGGGCGCCGGAGGTGCGGGGGATAATGGTGATCTTCTGCACCGGGGCGGAGTGGGTCTGCAGGGCGGCCACCAGGGCGTGGCCGATCTCGTGATAGGCCACCACCCGTTTCTCCTGGTCGGAGAGGACGGCGCTCTTCTTCTGATACCCGGCGATGACCACCTCAATGCTCTCCTCCAGGTCGGCCTCAGTGACGATGACGCGGCCATTGCGCACGGCACGCAGGGCGGCCTCGTTGATGATATTCGCCAGCTCCGCGCCGGAGGCACCGGCGGCCATGCGGGCGATGGTGTGGAAGTCCACATCCTCGGCGGTATTGATCTTCTTGGCGTGGACCTTCAAAATGGCCTCCCGGCCCGCAAGGTCCGGCAGCTCCACGGGAACCCGGCGGTCAAAGCGGCCTGGACGGGTCAGGGCGGGGTCCAGAGACTCGGGGCGATTGGTGGCGGCCAGGATGATGACCCCAGCGTTGCCCTCGAAGCCGTCCATCTCCGTGAGGAGCTGGTTCAGGGTCTGCTCCCGCTCGTCGTTGCCGCCCATATTGCCGCCGCTGCGCTTTTGGCCGATGGCATCGATCTCGTCAATGAACACGATGCAGGGGGCCTTCTCCTTGGCCTGGCTGAACAGGTCGCGGACCTTGCTGGCGCCCATGCCCACGAACATCTCCACAAACTCCGACCCGGAGATGGAGAAAAACGGCACATTAGCCTCGCCTGCCACGGCCTTAGCCAGCATGGTCTTGCCGGTGCCCGGAGGGCCCACCAGCAGCAGGCCCTTGGGCATGGAGGCCCCGGCCTCGGTGTATTTCTGGGGGTTGTGCAGATAGTCCACGATCTCCTGCAAATTTTCCTTGGCCTCGTCCTCCCCGGCCACATCGGCGAAGCGGATGCCCTTGGTGGACTGCACATAGACCCGGGCGTTGGACTTGCCCGCGCCGCCGAACATCAGCGAATTTTTACCCCCGGCCTGCTCCATGAGCTTCTTGCTCATGTACTGGCCGATGCCGATGAAGATCAGCAGCGGCAAAACGATGCTCAGGAAGAAGGACAGCAGCGGCGATGTGGTCTGCTGCACCGCCTTGGTGAAGGTGGCCCCGGCCTCATAGAGCCGCTGGGTCAGGGTGGGGTCGTCCATGGCCCCGGTGGTGTAGACGGTGCCGTCCGACTTCCCGGTGAAAACGATTTGGTCGCTCTCCACCTGCACCTTGTCGATGTCCTTATCCTCAATCATGCGCATGAAGGTGCCGTAGTCCACCTCCGTGACCTGGTTGCGCTGGATCAGCGGCGCCACCAGGAGGTTAAAGACCAGGATCACCAGCAGGATGATCCCATAGTAATAGAGTAGGGGTTTCTTGGGGGATCTGACTTCTTTCATGGAAACGTCTCCTTTTATCAGTTTATCAGTGCAGCAATTGGAAACCCATGATGACCACGCCCAGCACCACCAGGACGATGCCCGTGGCGCGGTTGAGGGTCTTGGGCTGGGCCTTGTTGGCGAACACCGCCGCGATCCGCGCCCACACCAGGGTGAACACGATGCAGAGTACCCAACTGAGCACATCCGGCATACCGCCGATGGCAAAGTGGGACACGGACCCGGTGAGGGCGGTGAAGGTCATGATGAACACGCTGGTGCCCACGGCGGTTTTCAGCTCGTAGCCCATGACGCTGGTGAGGATCAGCAGCATCATCATGCCGCCGCCCGCGCCCACAAAGCCGCAGATAAAGCCGATGGCTACGCCGCAGAGGATGGACTGAATGACCCGCTTTTTCGCGCTGACGGCGGCCATGGCCTCCTTGGTGGTCATCACCGGGCGCACAATGAATTTAATGCCCAGCAAAAAGGTCATGAACACCGAGAAACCGCCCATGGTGGTCGAAGGGACCAGGCTTGCAATATAGCTGCCCACCACCGTAAAGACCAGGACGCTTGCCATCATAATAAGGCCGTTTTTCACATCCAGGTTCTTATTTTTGTGATAGGTATAGGCGGACACGGCACTGGCCAGCACATCCGATGAAAGGGCGATGCCCACGGCCATGTAGGGGTCCATGCCCAAAAAAGTAATGAGCATGGGGCTGATGACGGCGGCGGCGCTCATGCCCGCAAAGCCCGTGCCCAGGCCCGCGCCCATGCCGGCGAAAAATGTGACCAAAACGGTCAGTAAAATCTGCATGGCCTTAGCCCATCCCCTCTAAAATGGCGTCGAGATTTTCGTCAATGCGGTGCATGGCGGCGGCAAAGGCCCGGCGGGTGGCCTCGTCCGTGTTGGCAAAAAGCCGCTCCAGAAAAGCCTCCTGCATTTGCCGCCCCCGGCGAATGACCGGCTGGGCCTTCTCCGTGCAGAAAAGCGCCGTCTTGCGGCGGTCCCCCGGGGCGGGGCGGCGGATCAGATACCCCTCCTGCACCAGCCGCTCCACATGCACCGAGATCAGGTTGGCCTTAATGTGCCGCAGCTCCACGATCTCGCTGGCGGTCTTGTAGGCGGGGTTGTTGCCCAGGAACATGAGGATGTCAAAGGCCGTCTGCGGCAGGTCCAGCTCCCGGCAAAGGGGCTTGCAGGCCGCGCCGTAGGCCAAAGAGATCTTCCGGGGTATCTCAATATTCAGATCCATACTGCTTCACCTCTGAATTATCCAAATACGAATAGTTTAATTTTGAAGCAATATAGCATAGTAGAGCGCCATTGTCAACAGCAAAATGCACCGCAACTGACAATTGCTTGCACCGGTGCGGGGGATGTGGTGCTTTTTTCCGCCTGCGGGCGGCAAACTCTGCGAGGCTTTTGAGACACTGAAAAAATCGCCCCTGAGGGGGGCGATTGAGACTGTCGATAAAGTGGTAGGATTTGTGATAACGGTAAGGAAGAGAGTGTGAGGGAAACCCAAGAAGGGTGTCCCTCACCATTGAAATCATAACCACCAGTAAACTGGTGGTTTGACCTGCCCCTAAAAGGGGCTATTACGACCGTAGCCCCTAAAAGGGGCATTGAAGGTTTGACACCGCATTACCATTTCAGGCAGCCGCTTCAAGCGGCTGCCTT
>CAVJNL010000102.1:0-5178 GCA_963650985.1 Clostridium sp. CAG:413 | reverse complement strand
TATTTTTCTTCCCCCAGTAGAACTGGGGGTTTATTTCCACGCCTGAAGGCACCAAACAAAAAACCGCGCAGAGATTCACTCTGCGCGTTTACTTCTCGGATACGGCTTCTTCTCGTCCGTAAGCCCGGCCAAATAATCCATGCTGGTGTGCAGCGCCTGGGCCACCCGCTTGCATTGCTCGAAGCTCAGGTACCGCTCGCCCCGCTCGATCTTGGAGTAGGCGCTCTGGTCGATGCCCGTCAGCATCTGCATTTTCACCTGCGTATAGCCCCGCTCTTTGCGAAGCTCCCGAATTCTGCTCAATTTCATCACCCAGTGAAATTATGCCAATTTGTCCTATTGATTATAGGGTCAAATTGTCCTATAATCAGAAAAAAGGGAGGTGAAAATCAATGCCCGATTACAAAGAAATGTACCTCATCATGGTCCGCGCCGCCGAGCAGGCCCAAAACATCCTCATCGAGGCCCAGCAAAAGTGCGAGGAGATGTACCTGGACGCCCAGGATGACGAGGACTGACCCCCGCCCACGCAAAATTTTTTTAATTTCCCGACAGCTTTCCCACTTTTTTTTCGCCTGTTTCTGTTATATTCGGGAAAAAGGAGGCGTTTTGCGTGAAAAATATCCCCAAAAGTGACTTCATTTCCAGCCGCGTGCGCTACATACCCTTGGAGCGCATCGTGCCCAACCCCCACCAGCCCCGGCGCGATTTCGACCCCCAGGGCCTGGAGGAGCTGGCCGCCAGCATCCGCCAGTACGGCATCTTGCAGCCCGCCACCGTCCGCACCCGAGGCCGCGACTACGAGCTGGTGGCCGGGGAGCGTCGGCTCCGGGCGGCCAAAATGGCCGGGCTCCGGGAGCTCCCGTGCCTCATCGCTCAGGTGGGGGAGGAGGACTCGGCCCTGCTGGCCCTGATGGAAAATCTCCAGCGTCGGGATCTGAATTTCATGGAGGAGGCAGCGGCCATCGCCCAGCTTGTCCAGCGCTGGGGCCTGAGCCAGGAGGAGGCGGCCCGCCGCCTGGGCAAAAGCCAGTCTGCCGTAGCCAATAAGCTGCGCCTGCTGCGTTTGCCCCCGGCCGTGGTGGAGCAGGTGCAGCAAGGCGACCTCTCCGAGCGCCACGCCCGCGCCCTGCTGCGCCTGACGGACCCGGAAATGCAGCTCACCGCAGTAAAAACCATCCTGGCCCGCCACCTGAATGTGGCCCAAACCGAGGACTACATAGAAACCCTCCTGCGGGAAGTCCAAACCACCCCGCCCCGCCGCCGCCCGACATTTATATTAAAAGATGTCCGACTCTTCCTCAATAGCCTGGACCGCTCCCTAAACCTTATGCGCTCGGCAGGCGTAAACGCCGCCTGTGGCCGCCAGGATACGGAGGACGAAATCCTCCTAACCATCCGAATCCCCAAAACACGCCAAGCCGGCTAAAGCACAAGCCCCAAAAGGAAATGAATAGTAATAAGGAAAGGGCAGGGGAGAGCCCTGCCACCTCCCCTATGAAACCTCCGTAGGGGCGACCCTCGCGGTCGCCCGCCCCACCGCAGTTCTTGCAAAAAAATCCGTAGGGGGCGGCGTCCCCGACGCCCTGCTTACCGCACTACTTGTAACGCACCCGTAGGGGCCGATGCCCACATCGGCCCACCCCCCGCACCCCCGAAACCCCGTTGCCTCCCTTGCCTAAAGGGAGGGGGACCAGCCGCAGGCTGGTGGAGGGATTCCGTGCGGGGCAGATGGCAATTCATTCGCATTGAGTCCGTGCGTGGAAAAATACCCCGTGCGTAGGGGCGGACGCCCCTGTCCGCCCGCCAGTCAACCACCCTCGGTGGGGCACACGGGCCCCGCCTCAAAGTCCCGCTGCCTTTCATACAGCACGAAGAGCACCGACAAAAGCTGTCGGTGCTCTTCGCGTAGGTGCATTACTTTGCTACACAGGTTTGGCAAGGCGTGAGGCCACGGCGAGTTACATCGTCCCATGTAATTTCTACGCTGTTTTTCTTTTTGCCGTTAGCACAGTTTTCTTCGTAATGATAGCGTTTGCCGCTGGGGGTTGCGTAAACATGCCCATGATAATTTTCCTTATGCGGAATTTCCGGCTCCGGGGCAGGTGTCGGCTCGGGTTCGGGTTCCGGCTCGGGATCTGGGTCGGGAGTGGGGGCAGGGGTGGACGCAGGCTCTGCGGCGGAAGTGTCCCCGGAGTCAGAGGGGGAACTGGCTTGCGTGTCAGAGGCTGGTGTTGCGTCGGTGCCGGAGTCAGTTTGTGTCGGGGTGTCGGGTGTTTCGACGGTGGGTGTATCCTTGGGGGGCGTTTGCGCAGGTGTCTTATCGTCAGAGGTTTGGCCTTTGGAGTCGGGATTGGTCTGGATGGTCGGCGGCTGCTCTGCGTTCTCCGCCGGGGTTGTTTCTAAATTTGGCGCGATAGCTACGGAGACGACAAAAACTACCGCCATTGCAGCAATTTTGATGCCTTTTTTCAAATGAATCTTATTGTGCAAAAACTGCTCCAGCGGCTTAATGGGGACGGTCAGCACCGTGAGCAAAAGAAGCAGCACGCTGCTGACGGAGGGAAAGAAAACAAGAATGCCGGAGAAAAAGAATGCGGACAGGCTCCACCGAATGATTAAGAGAATGCGGGAGGAGTCCGGTGAGCCCTTTTCGGGGTCGCGTGGTTCGGGGGGATTTTTATGCAATAAAGAAGCCATATCGGCACCTCGCGTCATTTTTTATACTTTAACTCTATCACATTTTGGCGAAAAATCAAGTGAAAGTTTGAATTTATGCGAACGGCGCAGGGATATTATAAAACCAAGGGACAGGCCCCAGCCTGTCCCTCGTCCCATACATATTACTTCTTTTTCTTCTGCCGCTCCTCAATTTTCTTCCCCGCCCATTTCGCCAGCTTCACGCAGGCGGCAGCGGTGACCGCCAGCAGCACGGTACCCAGGGCAAGCTGTTTCTTCGGTTTCATCTCAGTACGCCAGCTTCTCCGCCAAATACGCCTTCAGCTCGCTGATGGGCACGCGCACCTGCTCCATGCTGTCGCGCTCCCGGACGGTGACGCAGTTGTCCCCGGCCTTCTCGTCGTTGCCCACGGTGTCAAAGTCCACAGTGATGCAGAACGGCGTGCCGATCTCGTCCTCCCGGCGATAGCGCTTGCCGATAGAGCCGGTCTCGTCGAAGTCCAGCATCCACTCCTTGCTCAGCTCCTCGTAGATCTTCCGGGCAGGCTCGGAGAGCTTCTTGCTCAGGGGCAGGATGGCCGCCTTGTAGGGTGCCAGGGCCGGGTGCAGGTGCAGCACCACGCGCACATCGTTCTTGCTCTCGTCCACCATTTCCTCGTCGTAAGCGTCGCACAGCACGGCCAGTACGCTGCGCTCCACGCCCAGGGACGGCTCCACCACATAGGGGATGTAGCGCTGGTTGGTCTCGGGGTCGAAGTAGGTCAGGTCCTTGCCGGAGGTGTTCTGGTGCTGGGTCAGGTCGTAGTCGGTGCGGTCCGCCACGCCCCACAGCTCACCCCAGCCGAAGGGGAACAGGAACTCAAAGTCCGTGGTGGCCTTGGAGTAGAAGCACAGCTCCTCGGGGTCGTGGTCGCGCAGGCGCAGGTTCTCATCCTTCAGCCCGATGCCCAGCAGCCAGTTGTGGCAGAAGGTGCGCCAGTAGTTGAACCACTCCAGATCCGTGCCGGGCTTGCAGAAGAACTCCAGCTCCATCTGCTCGAACTCGCGGACGCGGAAGATAAAGTTGCCCGGGGTGATCTCGTTGCGGAAGGACTTGCCGATCTGGCACACGCCGAAGGGCAGCTTGCGCCGGGTGGTGCGCTGGGTGTTCACGAAGTTGGTGAAGATGCCCTGGGCGGTCTCAGGCCGCAGATACACGGTGTTCTTGGCATCCTCCGTGACACCCTGGAAGGTCTTGAACATCAGGTTGAACTGCCGGATGTCGGTGAAGTTGTGCTTGCCGCAGGAGGGGCAGGGGATGGCCTTCTCCTCCACAAAATCTTTCATCTTCTGCTGGGAGAAGGCGTCAATGGGCTTGGGCAGCTCCACGCCGTTTTCCTGGCACCAGTTTTCAATGAGCTTGTCGGCCCGGAACCGCTCCTTGCACTCCTTGCAGTCCATGAGAGGATCCGAAAAGCCCGCCAAATGGCCGCTGGCCACCCAGGTCTGCGGATTCATCAAAATAGCCGCGTCCTGCCCCACATTGTAGGGGTTCTCCTGGACGAACTTCTTCCACCAGGCCTTCTTGATGTTGTTCTTCAGCTCCACGCCCAGAGGACCGTAGTCCCAGGTGTTGGCCAGCCCGCCGTAAATCTCGGACCCGGCAAAAATAAATCCCCGGTTTTTGCACAGGGCCACGATCTTATCCATGGTTTTCTCAGTGTTTTTCATAGCGATTCTCCTTCGTATCATGATAGATTTAACAGTTCGGAAATACCATCAATTGATAAGGGCAAAACTACTTCGCACCTGCCAGCGCGCCTTTGCCCTTGCCGATTGATGGTAAAAAAACGCCCCGAACTGCCGATGCAGCTCAGGGCGAACTAAGATAGTCCGTGGTTCCACCTGAATTCGGAAAAATTCCGCACTCAACGGCCATAACGGTGCCAACCGTCGGGCATTTCCTCCCGCAGCTCCGGGCCGCCACGCCCCTCATCGCCTGTATTGCGTTAAGGTTATCACTTTTTCCCCCAGTAGTCAAGAGAAAATTTTGCATATGCCCACCCAATATATTTTTTCGTAGGGGCGATGCCCACATCGGCCCGCCCACCGCACTCCTTGAATGCATCCGTAGGGGCGACCCTTGCGGTCGCCCGTCCCGCACTACTTGTAACCCATCCGTAGGGGCCGGCGTCCCCGATGGCCCGTTTTCCGCAGTTCTTGCAACGCATCCGTAGGGGCGGGGTTCTACCCCGCTCGGTTTCCCCAGTCTCCAAAAATCCGTAGGGGCGGACGCCCCTGTCCGCCCGCCCGGCCTTGTATCGCACCTCATGCCCTCCGTAGGGGCGACCCTCGCGGTCGCCCGCAGGCGGGGCAGAGCCCCGCCCCTACGCACCACCAATCACGCACCGCACCACCGAAAACTCGTTGCCTCCCTTGCCTAAAGGGGACCAACCGAAGGTTGGTCAGAGTGTCAAAAAAGCCTCGCAGAGTTTGCCGCCCGCAGGCGGCAAAAAATTG
>CAVJNL010000101.1:0-5313 GCA_963650985.1 Clostridium sp. CAG:413 | reverse complement strand
TTGCAAGAGAACCCCCGCCTTCGCTGCATGAAAGCGGGGGTTCTTTGACGGGCTGGAGCCGGGCGGCAACTGCCGCCCGGCTTGTCGTTCAGCTTTTCTTTGGGACAAAGTGTCTCGTAGTCAGTAGGGGCTCCGCTCATAGAGGGCCTGGGCCTCCTCCAAGGTGATGAAGTTGAACACTTCATGCAACTCCCGCATGACGCGCTCAATGGCGGCGGGCTTGTAGCCGCACCGCTCCATCGCGGAGATCACATAGCCCCGGCAGGCCCCCTCGCTCCACGGCTGGGAGAGCAGGGCCGCCAGTTCTGGATCAAGGTTCATGGTTGTCCGCCTCCTATGTAGAATTGGGAGCGCCGCGCCAATATCGTTGACTTGTCATAAGACAATGGATTTCATGCGCGGCGCTCCCACCACAGGAGAGGGCGCAGCCCAGGGTGACAGGCGGCCAGCCTGTCCATAACGGATCATGGCCGTGGACTGGCCCTGGCCCACTTGCGGCGCTGGTGTTATCCGCTCGTTCCCCATAGAGGGAAGTCACCGCGCACCCGCCGCCCGGCTCCCCGTGTTTACCCAGTTCCGCCTCGGCTCTCCTGTGTAGAGGGAGTAAAAAACTTCCCTCTATATACCCAGGCCACTTTGGAGCCAAAAACGAAACAGTAAATCAAAAATTCTTCTAAAAAATTTTTCGCATCCGCTCCAAGCCCCGGTCGATGGAGATTTGCACCGCCCGGCAGCTCACGTCCTCGGCATCCGCAATCTCCTCAATGGAGCGGCCCAGCAGATAATGGGCGTCGATCCTCCGGCCCTGGATCGGCGGCAAAGAGTTGAGCGCATGGCACAGCCGCGTATAGGTGTGGGCCAGTGCCACCCACTCCTCCGGGGAGGGCTCATGCTCACAGATGGAGTGCTCGATCCCATCGTCAGCGTCCATGGAGTAGTTGGACTTGTTGCGTTTCATCCGCCGCCAGTGATTGAACTCATACCGCTTGTCCTCCCGCAGTTCCTCGGCCACTTCCTCGGTGACTTCAATAAGCTCGTCCGATATGTACCAGTAGAAGAACTCTTTCAGGTTGATGGTCGTCATTTGTAAAACCTCCGTTTCGTGTTTCGTGGGTGAATGGAAAACCGAAACGGAGCAGGCGGGCCGCGGCACTGGGCTTCGGGACACTTTGTCTCAAAGCCGGGGAGCCTGCCGGAACAGGGGGAAAGGGGGAACGGGGCCTCGCACAGCGTCGGGCGGGATTTACAAATTGCGAGATAGATTGAGAAAATCCCGCAGGAAACGACATAGCAAAAGCCCGCAAAGACTTCAACCGTCTTTGCGGGCCAAATTCCCTGTGTCGATATGAAGTTGTCATTGGCTATTCTAAGGCGGCCATGACATCCCCCGCTCCTTTGATCGGACGTTCATCTTCTCCCAGCCCTCCGTCACGGAAACGGAGCGCCGGGAGAAAACCGGGGGCCGAGGCCCCCGATCCTCTCGCCGGGGAAAGAGTTGCTTTGTCAGGTTGGTGCAGAACCGCATGAGCATGGTGGCGACCTGTGCGCGGGTGGCGTTGCTCTGGGGAGCCAGAGTGCCGCCGATGATGCCGGTGCTGACCGCCCAGCGCACGGCATCGGTGGCGTAACTGCTCACCTTTCTAGCATCGGTGAAGTGGTCGATGCTGCCGCTCACAGCGGGAGAACCAGCGTAGCGGTAAAGCATGGCGGCGAACTGCTCACGGGTGATGTTGCCGTCAGGATTGGAGCCGTCGGACACGCCGTTGGTCTTGGCCCACTCCATGCCCTTTTCATACCACACACTGCCGCCCTCGGTGTCGTGTCCGTCAAAGCGGGCCAGGACGGTCATCAGCATAGACACCTGCGCCATACGCGTAAAGATTGCTTGTAGTACCGTTATCAAGCGTCAGGCTGTTCTTACCGATACTTCCACCCTGCATGACGAAGGTGCTCTCTGTATTGTTGATATAGACACCACCGCCAAAGATATTTGCGGCGCTATCGCCCTTAGAGGTGATCGAGTTTTCTTTGATGCTGCCGTCCTTCATCACGACGGAATCGGCGGACACATAAACGCCCGCGCCGCTGGCAGTCGCCGTGTTTTCACTGATCTCCGCGCCGCTGATTGTCAGCGTCGGTGCCGTACTGCTGCCGGCGGCATAAATACCGCCGCCATATTTGGCAGAGTTATTCGTGATCTTTACGCCGCTGCCAAGCTCCACGGTCGAACCGCCGGCAATGTTGATACCGCCGCCGGAATCTGCCGCCTTATTTTTACTGACCGTGCCGCCGGTCATCTTCAAGATGCTGGAGGTACTCAAATGGATACCGCCACCGTTGGCCTGCTCACTGGCACTGGTATTTTCGGAGATCTCGCCTCCATCAATCTCGCCATACGCGCGGTATAGGCTGACGCCGCCTCCGGCAGCGTTTTCAAATACCCGTCCGCAGATGTTTTTCGTGATGGAGACGCTGCCGGACAAATACAATTTGCCATAATTCTCCGTAAGTATTCCGGCGGCATTGCCGTCAGCGACATTCTCCGTGATGGAACCGCCTGAGATCTCGCAATAGGCGGTCTCTGTCAAATCCGCTTCCGTACCGTTCCTGCCGCCTTCCTGATAAATACCTGCACCGTCGGCATATTGTGCCGTTTCCATCGCTACGGTGTGGTTCCTGGTGATGGTGCCGTCCGTCATGGTCAGCACACCATAGCTGCACACGCCCGCGCCGCGGAAGGCCTGGTTATTTTGAATGGTGCCTCCGCTGATGGTCATGCTGCCGCCGTTCAAAACGGCGCCGCCGTAGCTGGTTTCTTCGCCAGATGTGGGATAGGCCACGGCGCCTTGACCATCGTCAGTCGCTGAAAAAATCGGAACACCGCTTTCGCTTACCCGCTGGCTCTCGTTGGAGTTGTTCTGCAACACGGTTTCTCCCTCGATATTCAGCGTACCGAAGTTATAGACCATGGCCGCTTTTGCAGAAACACCGCTGTTCGTAATACCGCGCTCCAGAGTAGTGTCATTATCTTCGCTCCAAACCGCGCCGCCATCAATAGTAATGTCGTTCAAGGTCAGGGAACTGCCCTCTGGAACTACGATCATGTAGGTGGTCAGATTATCGCCGCGCTTGATCGTTCCGTTGCCGGAGATGGTCACATCGCCGCTAATGGTAACTTGCTGTGTAAGCGTCAGCGTATCACTCACAGTATATGTGCCGCTGGAAAGTTCGCCGCCGATGGAGGTAAGCGTGGTAGGCTCCTCCGGGGTGGGCAAGGCTGCGATCATCTCCGCCAGAGTTTCCTCGGCGGTGGGTTCGGCATCGCCCGTTTCACCATTATTGTTTTCATTGCCGTCCGTTGGCTCCACCGGATCGGCGGGTGTGGTGACACAATCACCCTTATGTCCGGCTCCCAGTGTGTAGCCCTCGGTTACGGTGCAAGGTTCCGTTACATCACCCTCCACCGCCAGAGCGGCCGTCGGCACCAGCGTTAGCATCACGCTTAACGCCAGCAATAGCGCCAAAAGTTTTCGTTTCATTTTGGTTGCCTCCTAAAATTTTCCGTCTATTTGCTTTGGGACACTTTGTCCCGAAGTCCCTTTTGTTCCGCACCCGCCATCGCCAGCCGATACCGCTCCATGCGGTTTGGCTGCGTCCTCCCGGCGCACACGGGGCATCCGGTTTTCTGCGGCCCCGTACGGGAATAAACGATGGCTTTCCAGATGTGCCCCGCCGGACACATCCATCATAATTTTCTGTGGCTCCCCGGCGTCACCATCTCCGGCGTCAGGGCGCCGTTCAGCGTGGGATGCCATTGCTTTGCCACCTCCGGCTCCAGCGCGGCCAAGTCTTTAAAGCCCGCCAGCACTTTCCTGTTGGCACAGTAGGGGCAGCCGGTTCCATTCATGGTGCGGGCAGATACCATCGCTATGTACTCATGCCCCATGGGGCAGAGCCACCACACTTTTTTGTTGCTGTACGGTGTGACGTTCCCCGGAGTCAGGCTGCCGTTTTTGGATAGGTGCCACTGGGCCGCGATTTCCGGGAAGTGGGTGGCAAGGTCATTCTCTCCGGGGATTACCGCCTTGCCCGCGCATACCGGGCAGTCCGAGTTGTTTCCGGCCTTGGCCGCGATGGTGGCCTGCCACTCATGGCCCTTGCCGCACCGCCACCATACCTTGCGTCGCGTCCCGGCCACCACGTCATGGGGCGTTAAGCCGCCGTTCCTGTCCGGGTGCCATCGCCGGGCCAGCTCCGGGTGTGTGGCGGCAAGGTCGTTCTCCCCAGGGGCAAGGCGGCGGTTGGCGCAGATGGGACAGCCTGTGCCGCCTATGGCGCGGGATTTTACGATGGCTTGCCATTCATGGCCTTTCTCACAGATCCACCATGCTTTGTAATGGCTCCCCTCCAGCACATCGGCGGGCGTTATGCTCCCGTTTTTCACCGGGTGCCACTGGGCCACCAGATCGGGCCACAGGGTGGCAAGGTCATTCTCGCCGGGCCATGCTCTTTTTCCGGCGCAGTAGGGACAGCCGGAGCCATCTGTGCGGGTATAGACGCTGGCCTGCCATTCGTGGCCCTTGGCACAGCGCCACCACACGCTCCGTCTGCTGCCATAGGAGATGGTCTGCGGGGTCAGGGGCGTGTTTTTCAATGGCATCCACTGTTGGAGCAGGTCATTCAGTCCATGCTCCACGCAGTAGTCATATAGGGAAGTTCTCAAAATTCATCACCACCTTTGCGCCGCGCCCATCAGGGAGCGGTCAGCCCGGCGATCAGCGCGGCCCTGGCCTCCTCCGCCGTGGCCCTGGTTACGCTGTCCCCGGTGAGATACTGCAATGCGTCGTTCCAATCGTGGAGGTTGGACACCCTGGCCGGGATCCGTTTCAGCTTTTCCGCCAGAGCCGCCCGCTGGGTGCTGTCCAGGAACCGCAGATCAGACAGGAAGTCGCAGTCCATTAGAACGGCGAGCAGTTCAAGCAGGGACATCTCTATTTTCATGCTCATACCACCTCCGCGCTGTCCGTTGTACACAAAATCCACATTCCGCCTAAATAGCAAAAATGCCGGGACACCCCCGGTGAAAACTAAATCCACATTCCGCATATTTGTTCAGCGCCTTTGGCTGCTCGGCGGGTGCCAAAAGTGGAAAAGCGAATGGCCCGAACACCCCCAAAATAGGAAAAAGGCCGCAGTAATACCAGCCGCAAAAAGATAATTTTTTTGCGGCTTAGATTTTTGGACCCAAAAGCCGGGGATGTAAGTTTGTCAAACAAATTGGACAGCGAACTCGACAGGGGAAAGCAAGTGGAG
>CAVJNL010000100.1:0-5440 GCA_963650985.1 Clostridium sp. CAG:413 | reverse complement strand
GGAAGCGTGTAGGGGCGGATGCCCCTGTCTGCCTGCCCGGACTTGTACAAATCTCCTTGTCCTCCGCAGGGCGGGGTACCCCCACCCCGCCGCCGATTCCGTACCGCATTTCTTGAAACCTCTCCGTAGGGGGCGGCGGCCTCGATGCCCCGCATCGCAAAGGCTCTTGTTGCGCTCCGTAGGGGCGGACGCCCCTGTCCGCCCGCCCGGATTTGTACAAATCTCCTTGTCCTCCGTAGGGCGGGGTGACCACACCCCGCCGTTTTGGTGTGTTACAATGGGTGCGGGGCATTAAAAAAACAGACCAGGCAATTCCCGGTCTGTTTTCTTGGCTTTTTACAAGTTTACCGATTCCCGCGGTCGTAGGCTACTACTACGCGGCGGTTGGGTTCGGTGCCGATGGAATAGGTGGTGACGCCCTCTTTGTCTTGCAGGGCGGCGTGGATCACATGGCGCTCGTAGGCGTTCATGGGCTCCAGGGTCACGCTGCGGCGGTACTTGAGGACCTTGCCGGCCACCTTATTGGCCAGGCTCTCCAGGCTCTGCTCCCGCTTGGCGCGGTAGTTCTCCGCGTCCACATGGATGCGCACCCGCTTATCACGGCCACTATTCACAACATAATTGGTGATCTGCTGAATGGCGTCCAGGGTCTCGCCCCGGCGGCCAATGAGCGCGCCCAGGCGCTGGCCCTCCAGGATGACCTTATAGCGGTTCTTCTCCTCCTCGTACACCTTCACCTCGGCGCGGCAGTCCATGTGCTCCAGCAGGCCCGTGAGGAAGGCGCGGATGCGGTCGGCATCCTCGGTCTTGCTGACGGAGGCGGCGGGAGCAGCGGGCTGCTCGGACTTCTTCTCGGGCTTGACCTCCGCCTTGGGCTCGGGCCTATACTCCGGCTTCTTTTCCACCGGCTTCTTCTCCAGGGGCTTTTTCTCCACGGACTTGGCCTGGGGGGCCGGTTCATCGACGACATCCAGCTCGTAGCTGACCCGCACCTTGGCAGGGCTGCTGCCGATGCCCAAAAATCCGCTCTTGGACCGCTCCAAAATCTCCACGGAAACATCGTCCCGCTCCAGGCCCAACTGGCTCAGAGCTGCGCGGATGGCCTCCTCCTCGGTCTTGCCTGTTACATCAATATAACGCATGACAAAACTCCTTATTCATCATAATGGTGTTCGCTGTAAGCGCGGCCGCGGGCATAGGGACGCTGGCCCACCCGGCCATTTTCGTTGGTGCCGGCCTTTTTCTCCGCCTTCTTGGCGGGCTGGCCTTTCTTCTTGTTATTGCCGGACTTGGCCTTATCGTACTGCTGTTGCTGCTGGAGCATCCTCTCCCGGGAGGCCATCATCTTGGCGGCCCGGGCCTCACGCTTGGCCTTCTCCTTGTCCGTCTCCTCCCGGTCCAAAATCTTGTTGAAGTGCTTGTTGAGCACCTGCTCCTGGATGATGGCGAAGGCGGTGTTGGCGATCCAGTACACGCACAGGGCGGCGGGGAGGATGTAGCCCATCCACAGGGTCATGAGGGGCATGAGGTACATCATCATCTTGCCCTGGCTGTTGGCCGTGCCGCCGCTGGACTTCATGCTCACAACGGTCATGAGGAACTGCAGCGCAGTGGCGATGATGGGCAGGATCATTACGCCGATGACGGGCCAGCCGCCGGTGGTGATCTGACCGAAGAGCTGGGAGCCCTGGCTGGCCAGGTCGATGCCCAGGAAGTTATAGTCCAGGTTGATGAGACCGTCGAACTGACCCTGGAAGCTGTCCCAATTCTGATGGACGAACTTCGCCAGGTAAATTTGCTCGTAGGCCGAGGACTGGGCGCCCTCCGCCGCGGCGTAGCCCAGCTTGGTGGCGGCGTCTGTGATGGCGGAGATGGTGTCCACGCTGAGGCCCATCAGGTAGCGCAGGGGCTGGCGGATGATGGCGTACAGGGCAATGAGGATGGGGAAGGGCAGGAAGGACCACAGGCAGCCGGACATGGGGTTCACGCCCTCCTGGGCGTAGAGGTTGGCCATTTCCTCCTGCATACGCTGCTTGTTGTTGGCGTAGCGGGTCTGGATGTCCTTGATCTTGCCCTGCATACGGTTCATGCGCAGCATACTCTTCTTGCCCTTGAGCTGGAAGGGCAGAATGACCAGCTTCACAACCAGGGTGAACAGGATCAGCGCCAGACCGTAGGACCCGGTGAGGGAGTAAAACATCCGGGTCAGCCAGGCAAAAGGCACACAGATATAATATCCGAGTTGTGCGAACATATTTTTTTCCTCCGTTATAGGCTTGGGAAAAACTGATTACGGGACGGGGTCATACCCGCCCTTGTGGAAGGGATTGCACCGCAGGATGCGCTTGGTTGCCAGGAAGGTCCCCTTTACTGCGCCGTATTTCTCCACCGCCTCCAGAGCGTACTCCGAGCAGGTGGGGATGTAGCGGCAGCGGGGGGGACAGAGGGGTGAAATTTCCCGCTGGTAAAACCGAATGGCGGCCATAAACGCTTTTTTCACGGCCTGTCCTCCCGCAGGAGGGACAGCCTGCGCAGGCAGTCAAGGTAAGCCTCGTTCATCTTTTGGTAGGGCCCCTTGGCGCTGCGGCCACGGCCCACGATGATCAAGTCCCAGCCCGGGAGCATTTTCTCCCGGTTCAGGCGGTAAACCTCCCGGATCCGGCGGCGCACCCGGTTGCGCACCACGGCGTGACCCAGCTTTTTGCTCACAGTGACCCCCAAGCGGCTCCGGCCCTCCCGATTTTTCTGGCAGTAGACCACCAGATAGGGCGACACGGCGGAGCGGCCCCGACGGTAAATGCGGCGAAATTCGTAATTTTTCTTGACCGTTACGGCTGCTTTCATGATTTATCCTCGGCTTTTCAAGCACATTTGCCAATCGACATTTGCATAGACGAATAGGGACGGCAGTTTTCCCTTCCACCGTCCCTGATATTCAAGAGCTATGCCGGATGCACCTTCCGTGACCTCAGAGGGTCAGACGAGCACGACCCTTGGCGCGGCGACGGGCCAAAACCTTGCGGCCATTGGCAGTAGCCATTCTCTTGCGGAAACCGTGCACCTTGGAGCGCTGGCGCTTCTTGGGCTGATAGGTACGGAACATTGCAGGACACCTCCATTACATAGAAAATCCGGCGGCGGAAACCGGGCCGCCACACTTACTCGACGGCGGGCGAAGAGGATCTCGCCCCGCAGTTGATAAAATCAGGTGCCGAAAGGACGGCACTTTGTTTATTATACATAAAGCCAAAGAGCCTGTCAACAAAATTTTTCAGCCCGGAAATGGTTTTTGGGGGGAGATTTTTTATACATATTCTAATATATAAGTGTGGACTTTTGCAGGAATTTCTGCTATACTTATTGTGTTATGATAGGTTCCCCGTGTGCGGGAGCGTATACCATATTATAATGGAGCGCATAGAGCCGCATACAAAGCGGGCGAGCGCAAGGGTCGCCCCTACGAAAGACCTGCCGAACCCCGGGCGGACAGGGTCGTCCGCCCCTACAAGGTGAACGAGACCTCCGTAGGGGCCGATGCCCACATCGGCCCGCCCCATCGCAGTTCTTGTAACCCATCCGTAGGGCGGGCTGCCCTCAGCCCGCCGTCCCAGGTTTGTACAGTATTCCTTGCCGCCCGTACGCACCACAAGAAATTTGCAGAAAGCCCTGTCATTGCGAAGCCAGTGCGCACACTGGCTGTGGCAATCCGTAATACCCTGACCACCGCACCATCGCGGCGGCGTGAGGGCACGCCGCCCTACGTTTTACCCGGAAGACGGTGAATGCGGTCCGATGTAGGCATCGGCCCCTACGGAGTGGCAATGACCACGGTGGAAGCGGGCAACCGCAAGGGTCGCCCCTACGAAGCGGTTTCATTCGCCCCCCTCTTTCCACTTTTCACTAAAAATTTCCCCCTCGTTGCCCTCACCCATGCAACGATCGTGGGTTTCCCTCCATAGATAGAATCAACCATTCGGGAAAGGAGAGCTATCATTTGAATTCACTGTCTGATGTTTGGAGCAATGTGCTGCAGCGCATGTCCGCGCAGCTGGCCCCCACCACCATCAACACCTGGTTTGACGAGGTGGAGGTGGTCACCATGGAGGACTCCGCCTTCGTGCTGCACTGCGGCAACGAGTTTAAGAAGAAAACCATCGAGGCCCGCTTCCTGCCCTATATCCGGGATGCCCTGCGGGACCTGTTTTCGGCGGATTTTGAAATTAAAGTCCTCAACGATGACCAGCTGTCCGCCTACCACGGCATCAAGCCCGACCATCCCGGCGACCCGGGCGATTCCGGGGCCTTTACCTTCGAGACCTATGTGGTGGGGCCCAACAACAAGCTGGCCTACGCCGCCGCCCACGCAGTCTCGGAGCGGCCCGGCGTCAACTATAACCCGCTTTTCATCTACGGCGACTCCGGCCTGGGCAAGACCCACCTGCTCTACGCCATCGCCCACGGTCTCAAGCAGAATCACCCGGAGGCCAAGGTGGTCTACATCAAGGGCGATGACTTCACCAACGAGCTGGTGGCCTCCATCCAAGAGGGCAAAAACGCCGAGTTTCGCGAAAAATACCGCCAGGCAACATTGCTGCTGGTGGACGATGTGCAGTTTATCGCCGGCAAAATGCAGACCCAGGAGGAATTTTTCCATACCTTCAACGCCCTGTATGAATCCGGCAAGCAGATCGTCCTCACCTCCGACCGTCCCCCCCGGGAGATGACCAAGCTGGAGGACCGCCTGCGCACCCGCTTCGAGTGGGGCCTGATGGTGGATGTGGCGCCGCCGGACTACGAAACGCGCCTGGCTATCATCCGCAACAAGTCCGCCATGCTGGGCGTGCAGCTTTCCGACGCGGTGTCGGACCTCATCGCGGAGAATGTCACCGCCAATGTTCGGCAGATCGAGGGCACGCTGAATAAAATTTTGGCCTACTACGACCTTATGGGCAGCTCCATGTCTCAGGAGGACATTCTCAAGGCCATCCGCGACATGATCAAAAAGAACAACGAGTACATCCCCACGGCCCAGGCGGTGGTGAACTACATCTGCTCCACCTACCACATCGACGAGGATGTACTGCGGGGTCAAAGCCGGGGCAGGGAAGTGGTGGCGGCCCGGCAGATCGCCATGTACCTCATGCGCCGGGTCATCTGCATGAACCTGGTGGATATAGGCAAAGAATTCGGTGACCGTGACCACACCACCGTGCTGCACTCCCTGGATAAAGTAGAAAAACAAATGCGCACCGACCCCGCCTTCGCCGAAACCGTGAAGCAGATCACCACGAATATCAATACGAACCAGGGGTGAAAAAACGGGCGGACAGAGCCCCGCCCCTACGCACCACCAACCACGCACCGCACCCCCGAAAAACCGTTGCTTCCCTTGCCTAAAGGGAGGGGGACCAACCGAAGGTTGGTGGAGGGATTCGTGTGG
>CAVJNL010000099.1:0-5499 GCA_963650985.1 Clostridium sp. CAG:413 | reverse complement strand
GAAAATGATCCCAATTTTTTGCCGCCTGCGGGCGGCAAACTCTGCGAGGCTTTTCGACACCCTGTTTTGTTTTGCTGTACTCAGTATAAAAGGAGATTTGTTATTTGTAAAATATATATAAACTAAGTTGGATATAGTTTTAATCTATATCGGCGCAGGCGCGGCGGAGGGACTGGATATAGTCTTGGGTCAGGCGGGAGGGGGTCAAGTCACGGCGGAGGAGGTAGCCGATGGTGTGGTACTGCCGGGGCTCCAGGGGGACGCTGACGAACCGGTCGCGGTAGAGGGAGGCCACGCCTACATCGGGGCTGTAGCCGTGGAGGGCCTGGATGAGCTGGTACTCCGTGGCCCGCTCCCGGACGCAGATGTTTTTGGGGGACTGGACTGCGGCGGCGGAGAGACCCTCGAAAAAGAACTGGCCGTTGTGGTCGCCCTGCTCGAAGGAGATGCAGGGGTAGGGGGCCATGTCGGCCAGGGTGACGGAGGGGCGGGAGGCCAGGGGGTGGTCTACGGACAGGTACAGCTCCGCCGGGACGCGAATAAGCTCTGTGAAGGACAGGTTCAGCTTTTGGAACAGGCGCTGGAGGTAGGGGCGGGTGCCGTCGTTCAGGGCCAGGACGCCTATTTCGCTGCGCATTTGGCTCACATCGGAGAGAACCTCGTAGGTGGTGGTCTCCCGGAAGCAGAGGCTGTAACGGGGGCCGGGGTAGGCCCGGACCAACTGGGCGAAGGCCAGGACGGTGAAATTGAAGTGCTGGCTGGACACGGAAAAACGCAGCTCGCCCTCGGACCGGGCGCCGAAGCGTTCCTGCAAAAGTTGGGTCTGGGAGAGGATCTGCCGGGCGTAGCCCAGGAACTCCTCGCCCTCCCGGGAGACGATGACGCCCCGGTTGGTGCGGGAGAAGATGGTGATGCCCAGTTCCTGCTCCAGGTCGCGGAGGGCGGTGGTGAGGCTGGGCTGGGAGATGAAGAGCTTTTCGGCAGCGGCGCTGATGGTGCCGCTCTCGGAGACGGTGACGGCGTATTTGAGCTGCTGGAGGGTCATGGCGGGCGCTCCTTTTTCGATTATTACATATATAAATTAGTATAAAGAATTTTTGGGGAAATGTAAAGCATTTCGGGGTGGGTGCATACACTGTACGGAAAATGGAAAGGGGGATGCGGTATGGATGTGGAACAGACCGTGGAGCAGAAGAGAGCGATTTGGCAGCGGGTGAACCCCACCTTGCAGCCTTATCCGGCGGAGGCGGACGCGGTGAATGTGTGCTGCATGGGGGTGAACGCTCAGGAGGATGTGGAGGTCATTAAGGGGTTCATTGAGGAGGAGCTGGCGGACCGGCGGTGCTATTTGGCCTGCGCGGGGATGGCACCGAATCCGGGGGCGCGGCAGCTTATGCGGCGGCTGGCGGCGGAGGAGGGCGGCCACGCCCGGAAGCTCATGGGGGTCTACTACTTGGTGACGGGGCAGACGTACTGCCCGACGGTGAGCAGCGGGTGCGAGAAGTGCCCGGGGTCCTGGCGGGAGCTGCTGCGGCTGCGGTATCATCAGGAGAGCTGCGGGGGGCTGAATTATCGGCGGGCCGGGGACGAGACTACGGACGAGTGTTTGGGGGAGATATTTTTGGAGCTATCCAAGGACGAATATCGGCATGCGCGGCAGGTGCTGGGGCTTTTGGAAAAACTAATACCGATTTATTAAATAGGTCTTGCGAAATGGGGAAAAAACTGCTACAATACGCATAACAAATGGGCAGACTGTGAAAAGCCTCGCAGAGTTTGCGTCCGCAGACGCGAAAAATTAAAACCATTTTTCACCGCGACATGAGCGTGGAGAAAGATACCTCTCAGGCTGCAAGTGTGGAATTTTGAGCCAACGGCTCAAAATTATGCGCGCAGCAGACTGCAAGCCATTTGTCGGA
This sequence comes from Clostridium sp. CAG:413, assembly GCA_963650985.1. GTDB lineage: Bacteria > Bacillota > Clostridia > Oscillospirales > Oscillospiraceae > Vescimonas. The sequence goes on along the minus strand of CAVJNL010000099.1, from coordinate 3,580 downwards.
AAATTCCGAAGGAATTTTCGACAGTTTTTACTTAAGGAGGATGCCCTTTATGAAAGAGTGTATCAGCAGAGACGCGGCGCTGGCCGCACTGAAAAAGTATAACAAGGAGCCGTTTCACATCCAGCACGGCCTGACCGTAGAGGGCGTCATGCGCTGGTATGCCAATGAATTGGGCTTCGGCGAGGATGCGGATTTTTGGGCCACGGTGGGCCTGCTGCACGACATTGACTTTGAGCAGTGGCCGGAGCAGCACTGTGTGAAGGCTCCGGAGCTTCTGAAAGAGGCCGGGTGCAGCGAGGAGTTTATTCACGCGGTTTGCAGCCATGGGTATGGCATTTGCTGCGATGTGGAGCCCACTCATGAGATGGAGAAGGTGCTCTTTGCCGCTGACGAGCTGACGGGGCTTATTGGCGCGGCAGCGCTGATGCGGCCCAGCAAGAGCGTGCAGGACATGGAGCTCAAGAGCATTAAGAAGAAATTTAAGGATAAGAAGTTCGCCGCCGGGTGCTCCCGGGAGGTGATCGTCACCGGCGCCGAGCGGCTGGGCTGGGAGCCGGATGCGCTGATGGAGAAGACCCTGGAGGCCATGCGCTCCTGCGAGACGTTTGTGGCGGAGGAGCTGGCGAAGGCTTGAGGACTGGAGCGGCGATGTGAATTTGATATTTTTTGTGGCAAGGTCCCTTGGCGGGGGCCTTGCTTTTTTGCGTTTTGGGGGCAAGGGGGCGGTGGGCGGCGGGGCACATGGGCTCCGCCCTACGAGGGTATTTGGGGGTGAACGGCGGGCGGGGTAGAACTCCGCCCATACGGGGAGTTGCAAGAAGTGCGGTACGGGGGCGGACAGGGGTGTCCGCCCCTACGAGGGGTGCGAGGGGCGCGGGGGCGGGCGACCGCAAGGGTCGCCCCTACGGAGGGGGACAAGAAGTGCGGTGGGGCGGGACGATGTGGGCATCGTCCCCTACGGAGGGTTACATGAAGTGCGGGGGTGGGCGACCGCAAGGGTCGCCCCTACGGAGGGTTACATGAAGTGCGGTGGGGCGGGACGATGTGGGCATCGTCCCCTACGGGGGCGTTGCAAGGGGTGCGGTAGTCGACCCCTCAGTCACGGCTTCGCCGTGCCAGCCTGCCCACCGTCGTGCCAGCCGATTGGCGGCCACTGTCGTGGCCGCCAATCGGGGCACTTCCTCGAAATCGGCTTGCTGCATCCGCCACTGGCGGCGCTCGGATCGCTCCCCACGGCCAGTTTGAGAACTGGCCTCGCAATGACAAGGTTTTTTACAAGGGGTGCGGGGCAAGACCGGTTCGGGCGGACAGGGGCGTCCGCCCCTACGAGGGTATTTTGGGGTAAACGACGGGCGGGGTAGAACCCCGCCCCTACGGGGGGATGGGGGAGGCTTTTTTATTAGAGAAGAGTGAAGAGAGAAGAGTGAAAAGGGAAGAGATGTTGGTTTTTGGGGGGTGTTGCCGGGGGTGGGGCAACGGGGGAGGAAACTTTTGGCTTTATTGGGGGGAGGGTAGAGAGGCTTTTGAAAGGAGATTTTGCGATGCAGGACAGAGAATGGGTGCGATGCGACCGGTGTGATGGGGAGATATATGAGGGGTCGGAATATTACCAGATCAACGGGCAATGCGTTTGCAGGGAGTGTTTGGAGGAGTTTGCGGGACATTGGTTTGCGCCGTTTCGAATGGTCGCGGGGGAGGAATTATGAGCGGAAAGAGTGCGGATTTTTGGGGTCAGGTGCGCCGGGCGTATGAGCGGGGCGAGGGCAGTTATCAGGCTCTGGCGGAGCGGTTCGGTGTGAGCAAACGGACGATTGGCAGTCACAGCAGAGACGAGGGGTGGCGTAAGGCCGAGGAGCTTTTGCACCCGGAGCAGGTGGCTATGCGGGAGGTGACGAAGAAGCTCCACAGCGCGGCGCTGCGGGAGGTGGCGCGGCTGGAGGAGAAGGGAGCGGATGTGAAGACCATTCGGGACCTGACGGCCCTGGTGCGGGAGCTGAATCAGCTCTCCAAGTGCGACCGGGAGGAGAGCGGCGGCACGGTGCGGGTGCAATGGGGAGAGGAGACGGAGCAATGGAGCGAGTGAACACGCTGTGCATCGGGGTCCCCAGCGAGAAGCAGAAGCTGTTTTTGAATTGCCGGGCCAAGTACATCGCCTTCGGGGGCGCCCGGGGCGGCGGGAAAAGCTGGGCGGTGCGGACCAAGGCGAAGCTCATGGCTCTGCGTTATCCGGGCATTCGGCTGCTGCTGGTGCGGCGGACCTATCAGGAGATGGAGAACAACCACATTTGGTTCCTGCGGCGGGAGCTGGCGGGGATCGCGGAGTACAAGGCGGCCAGCCGGCAATTTGTGTTTCCCAATGGGAGCGTTTTGGACTTTGGGTACTGCGCCTGTGACGGGGATCTAGACCGGTATCAGGGGGCGGAGTACGATGTGATCTTTCTAGACGAGGCTACGCAGCTCCGGGAGGAGTGGATGCGGCAATTTGCGGCTTGTCTGCGAGGTGTGAACGACTTTCCCAAGCGGATTTACTATACCTGCAACCCGGGCGGGCCGGGGCATGGGTACATTAAGAGACTGTTTATCGACCGGCGGTTTCGGGCCGGGGAGAACGAGGAGGACTATGTGTTTATCCCGGCGAAGGTGACGGACAACGAGGCGCTGCTGAAAAAGCAGCCGGAATATTTGCAGCAGCTTCGGGCTCTGCCGCGAAAGCTGCGGGAGGCCTGGCTGGAGGGCAAGTGGGACATCTTCCAGGGACAGTTTTTCCAGGAGTTTACGGACGACCCGGAGCATTATCGGGATCGGAAGTTTACCCATGTCATTGAGCCCTTTGACATTCCGCGGGAGTGGAAGGTTTATCGCAGCTATGATTTTGGGTACGCGAAGCCCTTTTCCTGCGGATGGTGGGCGGTGGACTTTGACGGGTGCATTTACCGCATTTTGGAGCTATACGGGTGTACGGAGAATCCCGACGAGGGGGTGCGGTGGACGCCGGAGAAGCAGTTTGCGAAGATCCGGGAGATCGAGGACACCCACCCGTGGCTGCGGGGGCGGAGCATCAGCGGCGTGGCTGACCCGGCCATTTGGGACAGCAGCCGGGGGGAGAGCGTGTATGAGACGGCGCTGCGGCACCGGGTGTATTTTTCGCCGGGGGACAATCGGCGGATACCGGGGTGGATGCAGATACATTACCGCTTAGCCTTTGACGGGGAGGGATACCCGCAGATGTATGTGTTCAGCGGGTGCAGGGCGTTTATTCGGACGATACCCGATTTGATGTTTTCGGACACGGAGCCGGAGGACCTGGACACCCGGCAGGAGGACCATGTGGCGGACGAGAGCCGGTATTTTTGCATGTCGCGGCCCATTCGGCCTGTGCGGCAGGGGGAGGAGATGGAGCTGGGGGATGACCCGTTGGATATGAGGAAATAGGAGTGCGGGGGATTCTTCCCCGCACGAACTTGCAGAAAATGCGCAGCCGTTTACCCCGCACGGAATCCCTCCACCAACCTGCGGCTGGTCCCCGGCAGATTGTCAAGCAAGTGCAACACTTTTAGATTGAAAAAACTCCGATGGGGAG
>CAVJNL010000098.1:0-5707 GCA_963650985.1 Clostridium sp. CAG:413 | reverse complement strand
CAGACGGACAAATTATGCGCGCAGCAGACTGCAAGCCTTTTGTCGGAAAAACCCGAAGGGTTTTTCGACGCGATGACGCGGCCCCCGGGTGGGGGCCGCTTTTGCGTTTAGTTGGAAATATTCAATTCCGACGGGCGTTAGCAGGGGTGCCAAAGGCAGAAATAGTAGAGGTACAGACGGCCATTGTGGGCACCGTATTCGCCGCCCACGTACTCGGGGACGGTGGACTGGTGGCCCACGGTGGGCGGGTAGTCGGTGAGCAGGTAGGAGGTGATGCGGCCCAGGGCCTCGATTTGGGTGAGGGTGGTCTCCTGGAGGGCGAGGCTGTAGAGCTGGCCGCCGATGCGGACGGCGTAGTTGGGATAGCAGTTGCCGTCGGCGGGGGCATAGATCGCAGAGAGACGGTTGCAGCCGGTGAGGGTCAGCAGCAGGGCCAGGAGGAGCTTTCCGATTCTTTTCATAGGTGTCTCCCTTTCCGTGTGTGAAATTTTCTTCCTATATAATAAGACGCAAAAAGGGGCGATTTTGGACAGGATTTTTGGAAATTTTTTATTTTTGTAGGGGTGAGCAAAGATTTCAAGTGGGGGTTGGGTGGAATGACGGGGGGTAGGGTGCAGTGGGTGGCGACCCTTCCGGCGCTTTGCGCCACCCCGCCCACCATCGTGCCAGCCGATTCCCGGCCACTGTCATGGCCGCCAATCGGGGCACTTTCTCGAAATCGGCTTGCTTCATCCGCCACTGGCGGCGCTTCGCCGATTTCCCCTTACGCAGGGGAGGCTTTGGGGACGGGGGTTACGGATTGCCATAGCCAGTTTGAGAACCAGCCTCGCAACAACATGGTTTTTTGCATGGAGTGCGGTGGGTAAAAGCGAAAAAACAAGGCCCTCGGGATACATCGGGGTGGGAGGGTCTTGTTTTTTTGTTTTTACTTTATCCTTTTTTAGGGGTGGAAAATTTGGGCGCGGGCGATCTCGTTCAGGGTGTGGACGCCGCACATTTGCATGGCGTCTTGGAGCTCGCTTTGGAGTTTATCGGCGTAGACCTTGACGCCCTCGGCACCGCCGCCGTAGACCATGGTGACGAATGGGCGGCCAATGAGCACACCATCGGCGCCCAGGGCCAGGGCCTTGAACACATCCAGGCCCGTGCGGATGCCGCCGTCTACGAAGATCTTCATGCGGCCGCCCACGGCATCGGCGATAGCGGGGAGCACCTCGGCGGTGGCGGGGCACTGGTCCAGGACGCGGCCTCCGTGGTTGGAGACCACGATACCGGCGGCCCCGGCCTCCAGGGCTTTGCGGGCCCCGGCGGGGGTCATGATACCCTTTAAGATAAAGGGTTTCTGCGCAAACTCGATGATCTCCCGCAGCTCGTCCACAGTTTTGCTCCCGGCGGGGGGCTGATGATTTTTCAGGAAGGGCAGACCGGCGGCGTCGATGTCCATGGCCACGGCCACGGGGTCAGCCTGACGGACCCGGGTGAGCTTTGCGAAGATAGTGTCCTTATCCCAGGGCTTCACGGTGGGGACGCCGCAGCCGTCCACATGGTGGATGGCCCGGAGAGCGCCCTCCATGACGGCGGCATCCATGCCGTCGCCGGTGCAGGCCAGGATGCCCGCGTCGCGGCAGGCGGAGACCAGGAGGCCGTTATAGGACGCATCGTCATATTTATCGCCATAGTGCATCTTCATGGCGCCCACGGGGGCGGCCAGGACGGGCAGGTGCAGCTTCTTGCCGAAGAAGTCAAAGGAGGTGTCGGCGGGGCGGTTGGCGCAGATGGTGTCCATCTGCACGCAGATCTCCTGCCACTTCTGATAGTTGCGCTGGAAGGTCACGCCCAGGCCCTTAGCGCCGGGGCCGGGAATGGTGTTGCCGCAGGCCCGGCCATTGCACACGGGGCAGGCCCTGCAGTAGGGGCCCATGCAGGTGCGGGCCGCTTGCAGAATCTCGTTATAATCCATTGTATCTCTCCTTTGCTGGAATGATATGCCCTATTGTAGCGCCGCGGCAGACAAAACGCAACGGAAAATTTTGGGTATAAAATCGAAATTTTATGCGTAAAATTATACAAAACTACAAAGGAGGCTTGGGCATGAAGGACACGCGGTGGCGCACCTGGGAGGTCATCGGGCTTTTCTGGACGCTGGCGGCGGGGAATCTGCTGCATTTTGTATACGAATGGACGGGAGAGAGCACGACGGCGGCGCTGTTTGCGGCGGTGAACGAATCCACCTGGGAGCACATGAAGCTGCTGGCGGTGCCGTGGATCCTGTTTTCCCTGGTGGAATATATTGCACTGCGCACGGACGGGGTGGCCGCGCCCCGGGCGGCGGGGCTGCTGGTGGGGCTGGGGGCCATACCGACGCTGTTTTACACCTATAAGGGGATCGTGGGGCAGGGGAACATGATCGTGGACATCCTCATTTTCCAGGTGGCGGTGCTGCTGGGCTTTTGGGTAAGCTGGTTCTTGCAGAAGCGCAGGCGGCTGGCCGGAGGCGCGTGGACGGCGGCGGGGCTGCTGGTGCTGCTGGGGGTATGGGCGGCGTTTTTGCTGTTTACCTTCCGGGCGCCGGAGCTGGCGGTGTTTGTGGACCCGGTGACGGGGATGCGGGGGATCGGATGAATTTAGTGGAGAGAGGATAGTGGAAAGGGGAAAGATATAGGGAGACGGGCGGGGTTTTACCCCGCCCGTGTGCGTTGGGGGAGGTACGTAGGGGCAGAGCTCTGCCCCGCCTGCGGGCGACCGCGAGGGTCGCCCCTACGGGTGCGTTGCAAGTAGTGCGCTGGGCGGGACGATGTGGGCATCGTCCCCTACGATGGGGCGCGAAATTGGGGCTTATTGGGGTGGGCAAATTGGCCCGCCTTTTTGCTTGACCGGGGGGGCGGGATACGGTATAATAGAGGGGTAAATCATCCCGGAGGGAGTCATGGGTATGAAAAAAACGATCGTGCATCGGTCGGCGGTGCCGTTTTACACTGCGGCGGCGGCTTGGGCTTTGTATGCGCTGGTGTTCCCGCTGTATCGGGTGGGGCATTTCGTCATCGCGGCGGCGGTGACGCTGGCGGTGTTTTTCGTCAGCCGCTGCATTTGGAAGGACACTAAAGAAGTCATCGAGGTGGAGCCGGAGCCTGTGCGCACGGGCAACGAGGCCCTGGACAAGATGGTGGCCGACGGGCAGCTGGCGCTGAAGGAAATGCGGCGGCTGGACGACGCCATTGACGGTGAAGTTATCAGCGGGCAGATCCGGCGGCTGGAGGAGCTGAGCAAGAAGATTTTCGAGGTTGTACAGCAAAAGCCCGAAAAGCTGCCCCAAATTCGCAAATTCATGGACTACTACCTGCCCACCACCTTGAAGCTGCTGAACGCCTACGACCGCATGGACAGCCAGGGCGTTTCCGGCGGCAACATCGGCGGCACCATGGAGCGGGTGGAGAACATCATGGGCACCATTGTCACCGCCTTTGAGCGGCAATTGGATGCTCTGTTCGGTGCGGAGGCCCTGGACATCTCCACGGACATCACTGTTCTGGAGAACATGATGGCCCGGGAGGGGCTGGCGGAGGACGCCGTACACCACACCGTCAACAAAGTTAAAGAAGAAGAGAAACAGGAGCCGTCCGACGGCGGCATCCAACTGGAACTATAAGAAAGTGAGGACCACACTATGACCGAGAGCATGACCCCTGAACTGACCCTGAACCCCACAGATGTGGAAGTAGCTGTGCCCGAGCTGACCCTGGAACCCAACGCCCCCGCCCAGGCGGAGGAGGAAAAGAAGTTCGAGCCCGTGGAGCTGGACGACAAGCTGCTCACCGACCAGGAAAAGAAGGCTGTGGAAGAATTCTCCAAGAAGATCGACATTAAGGACACCAACATGGTCCTGCAGTACGGCGCGGCCGCCCAGAAGAGCGTGGCGGGCTTCTCCGAGAACGCCCTGAGCAATGTGCGCAGCAAGGACCTGGGCGAGGTGGGCGCCGACCTCAGCGAGCTGGTGGTGCAGCTTAAGGGCTTCGGCTCCGGCGACGAGAAGAAGGGCCTGGCGGGGCTGTTCCGCAAGGCGGGCAACAAGCTGGAGAGCATGAAGGCCCAGTACAGCAAGGTGGAGGCCAATGTGGACCGCATTGCCCAGTCCCTGGAGCAGCATCAGATCACGCTGATGAAGGACATTGCCATGTTCGATCAGATGTATGAGCTGAACCTGAAATATTACAAGGAACTGACCATGTACATTCTGGCCGGTAAGAAGCGGCTGGAGGAGGTGCGCGCCGGCGAGCTGGAGGAGTTGCGGGTCAAGGCGGAGAAAACCGGCCTGGCCGAGGATGCCCAGGCCTACAACGACATGGTGAACCTGTGCAACCGCTTTGAAAAGAAGCTCCACGACCTGGAGCTGACTCGTATGATCTCCGTGCAGATGGGCCCCCAGACCCGGCTGCTGCAAAACAACGACACCCAGATGGTGGAGAAGATTCAGTCCTCTCTAGTGAACACCATCCCCCTGTGGAAGAGCCAGATGGTGCTGGCCCTGGGCATGGAGCATGGCCGTCAGGCTACCGCCGCTCAGAACGCCGTCACCGAAATGACCAACGAGCTGCTCAAGAAGAACGCCGATGCGCTGAAGATGGGCACCATCGCCACCGCCAAGGAGTCCGAGCGGTCCATCGTGGACATCGAGACCCTGCAGCACACCAATCAGCAGCTCATTTCCACCCTGGACGAGGTGCTGGCCATTCAGCAGGAGGGCGCTGCCAAGCGCAAGGCCGCTGAGGTGGAGCTGGGCCGCATCGAGGGCGAGCTGAAGCAGAAGCTCATGGAGCTGCATAAGTAATTTCCCCGAAAGGAGCCGGAACGATGAAATTTTTCAAAAGCAGCGCCGTGGCGCTGGTGGTGCTGATTTTGGTGCTGGCCGCCGGCTCTGTGTACGGCATCAGCCGCAAGCCCATTGAGGTGCAGTATCAGCAGTGGATCGCCGACGACGCGGTAATGCTGACGGAGTCCACCCAGACGGCGTTGGAGAGCTACAACAACCAGTGGGACAGCCGCTACAACGCTGCGGTGGCCGTGGCCACGGTGGGCAGCACCCACGGCTGGTCCGGGGAGCGGTACGCCACGATGCTGGGTAAGGCCTGGGGCCTGGGGCAGAATGACATGCTGCTGCTGATGATCGATGGCAAGGACTACTATGTGCTCTACGGCGACAGCGTCAGCGGCACCATCACCGACACCCAGGAGACCATGCTGCGCAAGGCGCTGGACAGCGACTACTACGGCGGCGACTACGATCAGGCAGCCCTAAAATTTTTCCGGGCGGCGGATGTGGTGTATGCGCAGATGGGACAGAAGTGATTAATATTTAGATTATAATGGAGAAAGTTCCTGCACAGGTGTGCAGGAGCTTTTTTGTGTGGGGGGGGATGGGGGTTACGGATTGCCACAGCCAGTGTGCGCACTGGCTTCGCAATGACAGGGTTTTTCAAGGGGTGCGGTGGGTTTGGGGCGGCGGGGCACATGGGCCCCGCCCTACGATGTTGGCCCCCTTGCCTAAAGGGGGCTGGCAGCGAAGCTGACTGGGGGATTCTTCCCCGCACGAACTTACAGCCAATGGATCACCTTTTACCCCGCACGAATCCCTCCACCAGCCTACGGCTGGTCCCCGGCAGATTGTCAAGCAAGTGCAACACTTTTAGATTGAAAAAACTCCGATGGGGAG
>CAVJNL010000097.1:0-5802 GCA_963650985.1 Clostridium sp. CAG:413 | reverse complement strand
TGGGTAATTCGTTTCCCGCAAGTTCGTGCGTGGCAAGAATCCCCCAGTCACGGCTTCGCCGTGCCAGCCCCCTTTAGGCAAGGGGGCCTTTGGGTTGGGGCGTAACAAGAAGTGCTGGGGGCGACCCCTCAGTCACGGCTTCGCCGTGACAGCTCCCCTTACGCAGGGGAGCCTTTTTATGGGGACGGGGGATGCGGATTGCCACGGCCAGTGTGCGCACTGGCCTCGCAATGACATGGGGGTTTGCATGGGGTGTGGCGAGCGTTTTCAACAACGCAAACGGGGCGGACATTTGTCCGCCCCGGGGTTGGGTTGCGTTATGATTGTGTTACCTCACAGCTCCGTATAAAACGCCTCCAACGGTTTGCGCTGGGTGTGGAGCTTGCTGGGGTGGGCCCCTTCGGCGGGGTAGCCTACGGGGAGGAGGGCGATGGGGGTGCGGCCTGCCAGCTCCGGCAGCTCGCTTGCCAGCTTTTCCGGGTCGAACACGCCTACATAGGTGGTACCCAGGCCCAAATCGGCGGCCTGCAGCATGATCTGCGTGGCGGCGATGGCGGCGTCGATCTCGCCGTGGTTTTTCTCGTCGATACCCGTGCGCACCCAGGCAGCGTCCCGGTCGTAGCACACCACCAGCACCACCGGCGCGCCGAAGTGCATGGTGGTGCAGCGGTCCACCCGGGCCAGGGCGTCCTGGCTCTTGCACACCAGGACATACTGGGGCTGGTTATTATGGGCCGTGGGGGCGGACCGGGCCGCCTCCATCAGCAGGCGCAGCTTCTCGTCCTCGATGGGCCGGGGGTCGAACTTCCGCAGGGAATAGCGGGCCAGGGTCAAATCCTTAAAATCCATGGCGCGTCACCTCAGCAGAGCTTGGCCCCGGCGGGAATGGCGTCATCCAGCAGCAGCAGGCGCAGCTTTTCCTCGCCCTTTTCCTTGTGGATGGCGGAAATGAGCATGCCGCAGGAGGGGATGCCCATTATCTTCCGGGCGGGGAGGTTCAAGATTGCCACGGCGGTCTTGCCCACCAGCTCCTCCGGCTCATAATAATGGTGGATGCCGGAGACGATGGTGCGGTCGGTGCCGGAGCCGTCGTCCAGGGTGAACTTCAGGAGCTTGTCGCTCTTTTTCACCGCCTCGCAGGCCTTGATCTTCACGGCCCGGAAGTCGGAGCGGCAGAAGGTATCAATGTCCACCTCGTCCTGCACGAAGGGCTCCACCTCCAGGGCGGGCAGGGCGGCCTTCTTCTGGGCCTCCTGCATGGCGGTGAGGTCGGCCAGGGCCTTCTCGGTGTCCAGGCGGGGGAAGAGGGCCTCGCCCTTGTGGACGGTGACGGCGGCGGGCAGCTGAGCCCAGGCCGCAGCGCTGTCCCAGGTGCGGACGGCCTCGCCCGCGCCGATCTGGTCGAAGATCTTGTCGCAGCTGGCGGGGATGAACGGCGTCAGCAGGACGGTGCAGATGCGCACGGTCTCCAGGAGGTTGTAAAGCACCGTCGCCAGGCGGGCCTCCTTGCCCTCCTCCTTGGCCAGCTTCCAGGGGGCGTTCTCGTCGATATACTTATTGGCGCGGTCGATGACCTTGAAGATCTCCTCCAGGCCGTTTTGCAGCTGGAGCTTGTCCATCTCGGCCTCGTAGCGGCCCCGGAGGTCGCAGACCAGATTTTTCAGCTCGCAGTCGGCGGGGCTGTCCTCCCGGGCTTCGGGCAGGGTGCCGCCGAAATACTTCTCCACCATGGCGCAGGTGCGGCTGACCAGGTTGCCCAGGTCGTTGGCCAGGTCCACATTGATGGTGTTGATGAGCAGTTCATTGGAGAAATTGCCGTCGGTGCCGAAGGGGAAGGTGCGCAGCAGGAAGAAGCGCAGGGCGTCCACGCCGAACATCTCAGCCAGCACATAGGGGTCCACCACATTGCCCTTGGACTTGGACATTTTGCCGCCGTCGATGACCAGCCAGCCGTGGCCGTACACATGCTTGGGCAGGGGCAGTTCCATGCTCATGAGCATAGCGGGCCAAATGATGGAGTGGAAGCGGACGATCTCCTTGCCCACGATGTGGTAGTCGGCGGGCCAATATTTATCGAAATCGTTGTAGGTGTCGTTGTCGTAGCCCAGGGCGCTGGCGTAGTTAAAGAGGGCGTCCACCCACACATAGACCACATGGCCGGGGTCGAAGTCCACGGGAATGCCCCAGGTGAAGCTGGTGCGGCTGACGCAGAGGTCCTCCAGGCCGGGCTTAATAAAGTTATTGACCATCTCGTTGACGCGGCTGCGGGGCTGGAGGAAGTCGGTGTCCTCCAGCAGGTGCTGGACGCGGCCTGCGTACTTGCTCAGGCGGAAGAAGTAGGCCTCCTCCTGGGCGTCGTGGACCTCGCGGCCACAGTCGGGGCACTTGCCGTCCACCAGCTGGCTCTCGGTCCAAAAGCTCTCGCAGGGGGTGCAGTATTTGCCCTGGTAGGTGCCCTTGTAGATGTCGCCCTTTTCGTACATCTTGCGGAAAACGGACTGGATGGTCTTCACATGGTAGTCGTCGGTGGTGCGGATGAAGCGGTCGTTGGAAATGTTCATCAGCTTCCACAGGTCGCGCACGCCCTTTTCGCCGTTTACGATCTTGTCCACGAAGGCCTGGGGGGTCATGCCGGCTTCCTTGGCCTTGGTCTCGATCTTCTGGCCGTGCTCATCGGTGCCGGTGAGGAACATGACATCGTAGCCCTGGAGCCGCTTGTAGCGGGCAATGGCGTCGGTAGCCACGGTGCAGTAGCTGTGGCCGATGTGGAGCTTGTCGGAGGGGTAGTAGATGGGTGTGGTGATGTAGAATTTTTTCTTTTCCATGGGTATATATCTCCTTTTCCGCCGCTCCGAATGGAAGAGCGGCTTAAAATTGTGGATGAATCTTGGGGGACAACCAGAGCAGTGTGTAAGGGGCGGCGTCCCTGACGCCCCGAAAACGATGGCGCGTAGGGGCGGGGTTCTACCCCGCCCGCCGGTAGACGCAGGGGCTTGTAGGGGCTTGCGTCCCGCACAAAAAACAAAATCGTCCCCGGCGTTTTGCCAAGGACGATGCTTTGCACCGTGATACCACCTTGCTTCGCCGACTGCTCACGCGGGTCGGCCTCGTGAAGTGCCGTTACACTTCTGCGCTGTCACGGGCGCGCCCGTCCGAACCTAAGGCCACGCGGCCCTCAGCCCGGCGGCTCCGGAGCCATGTTCCCCCGTCCGTTCCGCGCCCGCTTTCACCTGTCCGGGCTCTCTTTGGCGGCCTAAAATAGGGTACTCTTTCCTTCACAGCCTTTATATCGGCAAAAAGCCGTTGGTTTTAGCCTTTACCATTACATATTATATTATTCTCCCCGGGCGTTTTTGTCAATAATTTTTGTTGGGTTTTGCGCCGGGGTGTGCTATAATGTCGAAAACGGAGCCGGGAGGTGCGCCCATGAAACTGATAAGCTGGAATGTCAACGGCCTGCGGGCCGTGCTGGGCAAGGGATTTTTGGACTATGTGTCCCGGGAGGACCCAGATGTGGTCTGCCTGCAGGAGACGAAATTGCAGCCGGAGCAGGCGGTTTTCGACCTGCCGGGCTACCACCGCTATTTTAACTCCGCCGACAAAAAAGGCTACTCCGGCACGGCCATTCTGACCAAGACCGAGCCGCTCTCCGTGACCTACGATTTCGGCGGAGACCTGCACCGGCATGAGGGGCGCATCATCACGGCGGAGTATCCGGGCTTTTATCTCGTGTGCTGCTACACGCCCAACAGCCAGGACGGCCTGCGGCGCCTGGACTACCGCATGCAGTGGGAGAACGACCTGCGCGCCTACCTCCGGGAGCTGGACGCGAAAAAGCCCGTGGTCTACTGCGGCGACCTGAATGTGGCCCACCGGGAGATCGACCTAAAAAATCCCAAGACCAACCGTCAAAACCCAGGCTTTTCCGACCAGGAGCGGGAGAAAATGTCGGCGCTGCTGGACGCGGGATTCGTGGACACATTCCGCTATGTAAACGGCGATGTGACGGACCGCTACTCCTGGTGGAGCTACCGTTTCCACGCGAGAGACAAGAATGTGGGGTGGCGCATCGACTACTTCATCGTGTCGGCGCGGCTGAAAGAAAAAGTGAAAGCGGCGGACATCCGCGACAACATTTTTGGCAGCGACCACTGCCCGGTTTATTTGGAATTGGAGGTTTAATATGCTGAAATTATCTGTGAATTATTTTGCAAAGCCCGGCCGGCGGGAGGAGTTTTTGCGCCGCGTGGTGGAGAGCGGCATCCTGGCCGCCATCCGTCAGGAGCCCGGCTGCCAGCGGTACGACTACTATCTCTCCTGCCAGGACGAGAACGAAATTCTGCTGCTGGAGCAGTGGGAGAGCCCGGAGCACCAGCGCGTCCACATGGAGCAGGAGCACATGAAGCGCCTGGCGGACATCAAAAACGACTGCATCGCCGAAACGAAGCTGAACAAGGACTGACGCCATGCTTTTTGACACCCACGCCCACTATGACGACGACCGCTTCGACGGCGACCGAGAGGCGCTGCTGGCGCGTATGCCGGAGAAAAATGTGGGCCTCATCGTAAACCCCGGCTGCGACCTGCCCTCCTCCCGGACGGCGGTGGCGCTGGCGGAAAAATTCGACTTCCTGTACGCCGCCGTGGGCATCCACCCGGAAAACTGCGGGGATTTTCAGCCCGGCATGGTCGACGATTTGTGGGAGCTGGCAAAAGCGCCCAAGGTGGTTGCCATCGGGGAGATCGGCTTGGACTATTACTGGGCGGAAAATCCCCCCAAGGACTTGCAGCAGGAGGTGCTGCGGCGGCAGCTTGGGCTGGCGGAGGAGCTGAATCTGCCCGTGATCATCCACGACCGGGACGCCCACGCGGACACCCTGGCTATCGTCCGGGAGTTCCCCCGGGTGCGGGGGGTGGTCCACTGCTTCGCCGGGTCCGTGGAGATGGCCCGGGAGCTGCTGAAAATGGGGTGGATGCTGTCGTTTAACGGCGCGGCCACCTTCAAAAACGCCAAAAAAGCCCCGGAGGTCATCGCCGTCGTTCCCCTGGAAAAGCTGATGATCGAGACCGACGCCCCTTACCTGACCCCGGTCCCCCACCGAGGTGAGCGGAACGACTCGTCCTATGTGCGCTTCGTGGCAGAGAAAATAGCTGAGATCAAGGATCTGCCCCCGGAGGAAGTGGAAAAAGCCACCTGGGAAAATGGCCGCGCCTTCTTCGGCGTGTGACACGCGGCTGCCTTAATTATGTCATGCGTAGGGGCGATCCTTGCGGTCGTCCGCCCCTACAAACAATTCCGTAGGGGCCGATGCCCCTGTTGCGGTGCCCAAAATTTCTGCGCTGCCTTACGGCGGGCGCCCCCAATTTTGACCGCGGCCACTCGCTCACTTCGCTTCATCTGCCACTGGCAGCGCTCAGTTCGCTCCCCACGGGCGCGGTGCGCCCTCGCAATGACACATTTTGAAAGTTTACCCTGTCATTCCGAGCCAGTGCGCACACTGGCGTGGGAATCCGCTCTCTTTGTAGGGGCGGACGACCCTGTCCGCCCGATGTACCGCACCCCCGAAAAATCGTTGCCTCCCTTGCCTAAAGGGGGCTGCCGCGCTCTGGTGGAGGGATTCGTGCGGGGTAGGCGGCTGCGCATTTCCTGTAAGTCCGTGCGGGGAAGAATCCCCCAGTCACGGCTTCGCCGTGACAGCCCCCTTTAGGCAAGGGGGTCAATATTGTAGGCTGTGCTGCCCTCACCCGCAAAAAGTCAAGAATAAATTACAATAAACTTGTAAAGTTGTATGAACGCACAAA
>CAVJNL010000096.1:0-5942 GCA_963650985.1 Clostridium sp. CAG:413 | reverse complement strand
GCCCACCGTCGTGCCAGCCGATTGGCGGCCACTGTCGTGGCCGCCAATCGGGGCACTTCCTCGAAATCGGCTTGCTGCATCCGCCACTGGCGGCGCTTCGCCGATTTCCCCGCTTCATCTGCCACTGGCAGCGCTCGGTTCGCTCCCCACGGGCGCGGGGTGCCCTCGCAATGACACATTACATGGGGGTGCGGTGCAAGACAGGGCGTCGGGGACGCCGCCCCCTACGGAGTTGGTTGTAGGGGCGGACGGCTCTGTCCGCCCAGGGGTGGGGCGGTTTTTCCCTCTTGCATTTCTCCCGGTTTTGCGGCATACTGGGGGTGTTCAATCTTGTATTAAAGGAGTTTCGCTATGGAAACCTTGAAATTATATTACGAGGACGCGTTTTTGGGTGCATTTGACGCAGTTGTAGTCGATTGCCGTCCTGAGGGCAAAAAATGGCTCGTTCAGCTTGATCGAACCGCTTTTTATCCCGAGGGGGGCGGGCAGCCTGCGGATCATGGCGTCCTGGGCGGCACGAAGGTCCTGGATGTGCAGGAGCGGGACGGGGTGGTTTTCCATACCTGCGACCGGGCGCTGGCTGTGGGCGAGAGCGTCCACGGGGAGATCGACTGGGCCCGGCGCTTTGACCACATGCAGCAGCACTCCGGCGAGCACATCGTCAGCGGGATGCTCTGCGCCGCCTACGGCTGCGACAACACCGGCTTCCACCTGGGCGAGGGCTCTGTCATCATCGACTACAACGCCGACATCCCCTGGGAGGGGGTGCTGGACATCGAGGCCCGGGCCAACCGCTATATATGGGAAAACCACCCCTTTGAGACCCTTTACCCCAGCGCCGACGAGCTGGCCGCCCTCCCTTACCGCAGCAAAAAGGAGCTGACGGGCCGGGTGCGCATCACCCGCTTTCCCGGGGCCGACTGCTGCGCCTGCTGCGGCACCCATGTGGCCTATTCCGGCCAGGTGGGGCTGGTGAAATTCATCGGCTGGCAGAAATTTCGGGACGGCGTGCGGCTGGAACTGCTGTGCGGCGGGCGGGCGCTGGCGTACCTCGCCCAAAGCTGGGAGCAGAACGCCGCCGTGGGCCGAAGCCTCTCGGTAAAGCTCGGCAAGACCACCGAGGCCGTGGAGCGGCTGCTGGACGAGGTGCAAAGTCTGAAGGTCCGGTGCGCCGCGCTGGAGGAGCAAAATTTCGCCCGGCTGGCGGAGGAGCACCGGGGCGCGGGGGCCGTGCTGCTGGTGCAGCCGCCCATGGAGCCGGACAGCGTGCGGCGGCTGTGCGACGCGGTGAGTCAAAGCTGCGGGGGCCGGTGCGCCGTGTTCGCCGGGGCCGACGGCGGGTACAAATACGCGGTCATCCATCCGGGGCAGGACATTTCCTCCCTTATTAAGTCCATGAACGCCGCACTGCATGGCCGAGGCGGCGGGCGGGACGGCTTTGCCCAGGGCAGCACCGCCTGCACCGAGGAGGAAATTCGCCGTTTTTGGAGAGAAAATACCTAAAACATGAAAAAACAGGCCGAGATCGTCCACATTTTTGGGCTATTTCGGTCTTTCTTTTCTATAAAATTGGTGTTATACTTGCTTGTACTGGATTCTTAAAGAGGTTTTTACTATGCAACAGGAAAACAAGCTGGGCGTTATGCCCATTGGCAAATTGATATGGAACATGTCGCTGCCCATCATCGTGTCCATGCTGGTGCAGGCGCTGTACAACATCGTGGACAGCGTGTTCGTCTCCTGGGTCAGCGAGGCGTCGCTGACGGCAGTGTCGCTGGCGTTCCCGGCGCAGAATTTGATGATCTCCCTGGCCGCGGGCACCGCCGTGGGCGTCAACGCCCTCATGGGCCGGGCCCTGGGCGCGAAAGACCAAAAGCGGGCGGACACGGTGGCCATGAACGGCCTGTTTTTGGCCCTGGTGGGCTTCGTGATCTCCGCCGTGCTGGGGCTGAGCCTGTCGGACTTCTTCTTCCGCAGCCAAACGGAGGTGGAGGAGATCGTGCAGATGGGCAACCAGTATCTGATGATCGTCATGGGCGCGTCCGTGGGCATTTTCGGCCAAATGATGCTGGAGCGGCTGCTCCAGGGCACGGGCCACAGCGTTTTGTCCATGTACACCCAGGGCCTGGGGGCCATTATCAACATCATTTTGGACCCGGTGTTCATCTTCGTTTTCAAGATGGGCGTGGCGGGCGCGGCCATCGCCACGGTCATCGGGCAAATTTGCGCCTGCATTTTGGCCCTGGTGCTGAATCTGAAGAAAAACCCCGAAATTCACCTGGTTTTCCGGGGCTTCCGGCCCAATTGGCGCATCATTGGCAGCATTTACGCCATCGGCCTGCCGTCGGTGGTGATGATGGCCATTGGCTCGGTGATGACCTTCCTGATGAACAAAATTCTCATCGTCTACCACTCCGCCCACGAGACCGCCGCCACGGCCTTCGGCATTTATTTCAAGCTCAACAGCTTCGTGTTCATGCCCGTGTTCGGCCTGAACAACGGCGTGGTGCCCATCATCGCCTACAACTACGGTGCCCAGCAGCGCCGCCGCATGACCGAGGCCATCAAGCGCAGCGCCATTTACGCCTCCTGCGTGATGGTCCTGGGCCTGGCGATCTTCCAGCTCTTCCCCGGCGCTCTGCTGAAAATTTTCAAGGCTACGGACACCATGATGTCCGTGGGCATCCCCGCCCTGCGCATCATCTCTCTGAGCTTCTGCCTGGCCGGGGCCTGCATCGCCCTGGGCGGCTGCTTCCAGGCGCTGGGCAAGTCCGTCTACTCGCTGATCGTGTCCTTCATTCGCCAACTGGTGCTGCTGATCCCCGTGGCTTTCGTGCTGGCGCAGATCGGCCAAAGCACCGGCAACGACAACCTGGTGTGGTGGTGCTACCCCATCGCGGAGGTATTCTCCCTGGGCGTGACCCTGCTGTGCTACCGCCGCCTGCACCGCACGCTCATCTCCAAGCTGCCGGAAAACGGCCCGGAGACTTCGGCGTAACACCCATCTAAAATAGAAACAAAAGGACCGCTCCTCACCGGGAGCGGCTCTTTTTTATCCAGTGCCAAAGACCTCGCAGAAAAATTGAAAAATTTTCGCCAGGCGTATGCAAAATGGGGGGAAAGGGAAAGAATTTTGTATGGAAAAGAAAAGTGTTTACGGTTTAGAATTACTTGTTGCGGGTCGCCAGAGATACGATGCCCACGATCGACAGCATAACGGCCAAAGCGGCCAAAATAATATTCAGGAACATAGTTCTGACCTCCTTTTTTCGATTTGTTTTTCGTAAGCTTACTGGTTGATTTTATATTAGCAGAAACTTAGCGATTTGTAAAACGAATGTTATTCATCGTTTTAATGAAATTTACTTGTGTCAGGTAGGCAGATGTGCTATAATAAATAACAGACTGTCAATAAAGCCTCACAGCAGACTGCACACCTTTTGTCGGAAAGATCCAAAGGATTTTTCGACAGTCTCAGAAGGAGGGATGCACCCATGAGCGTGACGAAATACCAGGTTTTCCTGACGGTGGCGGCCTGCGGGGGCTTCACCCGGGCGGCGGAGGAGCTGCACTTCACCCAGTCCGGGGTCAGCCACACCATCGCGGCCCTGGAGAGCGAGCTGGGGGTGCCGCTGTTCGTGCGCAACCGCAGCGGCGTGACCCTCACCGCCGATGGCCGGGCCCTGCTGCCCTACATTCAGGCCCTGTGGGACGACGCCCACCGGCTGGAGCAGAAGGCCGCCGACCTCCGGGGACTGGACACGGGCCTGGTGCGGGTAGCTACCTTCAGCAGCGTGTCCATCCAGTGGCTGCCGTATTTGCTGAAGTCGTTCCGGGAGGAGCACCCGCACATTGAGTTCGAGCTGCTGCCCTTCGTGGAAAACGCGGAGCTGGAGGAGGCGGTGCTCAGCGGCAAGGCGGACTGCTGCTTCGTGAGCCTGCCCACCATGCAGCCCCTGGATACCTGGCTGCTGCACCGGGACCAGTGGCGGGTCATCGTGTCCTACGGCCACCCCCTGGCCGGGCGCGACCCCTTCCCCCTGGAGGCCCTGGCCACGGAGCCGTTCATTTTCTTGCAGGAGGGGGACGACTACGAGATCCAGGCGGTGCTGGACCGCTTGCAGGTGCGGCCCAACATCCAGTACATTTTGCGGGACGACCTGTCCATCCTGGCTATGGTCTCCAACGGCCTGGGCATCAGCATCATGCCGGAGCTGGAGCTGGAGCACTGTCCCTATCCCCTGGTGGCCTGTCCCCTGCCCCAGTCCTTTTACCGCAACATCGGCATCGCAGTGAAGGACAAAAACGCCCTGTCCCTGTCCACCCGCCGCTTCATAGAACACACCCGCCGCTGGGTGGGGACGCATTATAGCAAATGAGGGGCGGCGAAGCGCCACCCCCCTATATATTTCCCTATTGACAAAATCCGAAAATTTTACTATAATTTCGTCAGGCGCTGCACGAACGGCAGGCGGTTGGCCACACCACCCGAAAGGGGGTGAGGCGCATGCGGATCACTTTACATATCGGACGGTACACCGTGACGATTATCGTGAAAAGCAGAAACCGCCACTCGGCAAAGTGACGGTTTCTTCATTGTGAAATAACCTAATCTAACCGGGCCAACCGCTTGTCGCAGCGCCTACTTATATTATAGCAGATTTGCCCGCTCTGTCAAGTATGGGCGCGTTATTTTTTGTAGAAGTGGAAATCGCAGCAGTCGCCGCCGTAGCCCAGGGTTTTCGTGCGGGAAAAGCCGATTTTCCGCAGGCCGCCGTAGTTCACATCGTCCACATCGCAGAACAGGCGGCACAGCTCCGCACAGCCGTTTTCCACGCAGGCCGTGTGCCAAAGGCAGCGGCTGATGGTCACATCGAAGCAGTCCTTGCCCCGGGTCTGCACACTCTCTTGCAGGTCGGTGGTGCGCATGAAGCGCAGGAAAATGCGACTGTACAGGGCGTAAAACCCCGGCACCGCCTCCATTTTGGCCGTGGAGGCGTGCTTTTTCGCCTTATTTGTAGTAGTCCGTCTCCTCCTCCAGGGCCATGGGCAGGCCGTTGTGGTAGACGGGAATGGTGGCGAACTTGAAGCGGCTGGCCTTGTGCTTTTGGTCGATCTGCTTCTGAATTTCCGGGTCGCAGACGCCCCGGCGGACATATTCGTTGACGGCGTGGTAGGTAAAGCCCAGGTTGTCCTCGTCGGTGAGGCCGGTGAGGCCGTCGGAGGGCGGCTTTTGCAGGAAATGCTCCGGCAGGCCCAGGGCGCGGCCCAGGGCGATGACCTCCTCGGTGGTGTACATGCCCAGGGGCGAGAAGGCCCCGGCGCTGTCGCCGTAAATGGTGCAGTAGCCCACCCAGTCCTCGGAGAGGTTGGAGGTGTTAATGACCGTTCCGCCGGGGAGGCTTTGGGCCACGGCGTAGAGGGTGGACATGCGGATGCGGGAGGGCAGATTCACGGTGGTTTGGCGGCTGGGCTCCAGGCCCGCCTTCTTCATCTCGCTCAAAACGCCCTGCACCGCGTCGTGGATGTTGATGGTGCAGTGGGGAATTTGCAGGTGCTCCACCAGGCCCTGGGAATAGTCAATGTCCGGCTGCACGCCGTCGGGCATGAGCACGCCGAACACGTGCTCTCGTCCGTAGGCCGCCACCGCCAGGGCCGCCACGGTGGAGCTGTCCTTGCCGCCGGAGATGCCGATGACCGCCGTCTGGCCGTGGCACAACTGCATCATCTCGTTCATCCATTCCAGCAGGCCCGCCAGCTGCATTTGGGGGTTAAAATCCATATAAATATACCTCCCTGTGGTTTTCTTGCAGCTATTTTACGGCAAACGGCGGAAAAATGCAAGATACATGTATAATGTGCGCAACAGAAAAACCCCCAGCTTTTATGAAGTGACCCCAAAAAGTTAGACAATATTTGAAGAAAAAATTGTTCAAGCAACC
>CAVJNL010000095.1:0-5946 GCA_963650985.1 Clostridium sp. CAG:413 | reverse complement strand
GAGGGCGTATTGTCTTCTTATTTTCGGGGTGTTGCACTTCGGATTGTAACCTGTCCAGCCCCCTTTAGGCAAGGGGGCCTTTGGGTCGGGGCGTTGCAAGGGGTGCGGGGGGCGACGGGACACACGGGTCCCGCCATACATTATTATACTATTACACCATTTCGCCGAAGAGGGCCCAGGTGTTGCTGTCGGTGATTTTTATGTTGCGGTATTGGCCCAGGGACTCCTTATCACCGACCAGGTGGACCAGGCGGCCTCCGGCGGTGCGGGCGGAGAGGGGCCAGCGGGCATCGTCCGTTTCGCCGTCCACCAGGCAGCGGAGGGTCTTGCCTACATAGCGGGCATGGTGACGGGCGGAAATTTCGTTCTGCGCGGCGCAGAGGGCATCGAACCACTTCTGCTTCTCGGCCCGGGGCGTGGGGTCGTCCATTTTGGCCGCCGGGGTGCCGGGGCGGGGGGAGAAAATGAAGGTGAACAGGGCGTCAAACTCCACCCGGCGCACCAGGTCCACCGTCTCCATGGCCTCCGCCTCCGTCTCGCCGGGGAAGCCGATGATGACATCCGAGGTGAGCACCAGGTCGGGCATGACCCGGCGGGCGTAGGTGATGAGCTCTAAGTAGCGGGCCCGGTCGTAGGGGCGGTTCATGGCCCGAAGCACCCGGTCGCAGCCGGACTGCACGGGCAGGTGCAGCTGATGGGCCACATGGCGGCTCTGTGCCATGGTGTCGAAGAGCTTAAATGAGGCGTCCTTGGGCTGGGAGGACATGAAGCGCAGGAGGTAATCGCCGTCAATTTTATCCAGCTCCTGAAGAAGGTCGGCGAAGTCGTGCTTCGGCTCTAATTCCTTGCCGTAAGAGTTTACATTTTGGCCCAGGAGAGTGATCTCCTTATAGCCCTGGGCGGCCAGCTCCCGGACCTCGGCCACGATCTTATCCATGTCGCGGCTGCGCTCCCGGCCGCGGACATAGGGCACGATGCAGTAGGAGCAGAAATTGTTGCAGCCGTACATGATGGACACCCACGCCCTTGTGCGGCCCTCGCGGACCACGGGCATACCCTCGGCGATGGTGCCGCTCTCGTCCTCCACGGAGAATACACGGCCCCGCTGGGTGTAGACCCGGTATAAAAGCTCCGGAAACTTCCACATGGCCTGGGGGCCGAAGACCAGGTCCACATGGCGGTAGCTCACGCGGACTTTTTCGGCGATCTCCGGGCGCTGGGCCATGCAGCCGCAGAGGCAGATGATCTGGTCGGGATTTTTCTTCTTGGTATGGGTCAGGGCGCCCAGGTTGCCGAAGACGCGCTTTTCCGCGTGGTCGCGGATGGCGCAGGTGTTCAGGACGATGATGTCGGCTTGGTCGGCGGCGTCTGTGAACTCGCAGCCCATGGCCCGGAGCATGCCCATGATGTGCTGGCTGTCGGCCACATTTTGCTGGCAGCCAAAGGTGTCCACCAGAGCCAGGGGGGCGTGGCCGCGCTGGCGGTGGAGGGCCAGGAGTTTCTGCTCAAAATCCCGCTGGCGGCCAGTCTCCTCCGGGGATAAAACCACTTGCTTTCTATCCAAAATATACCTCCATAAGCGCGATTTGGAAAATGGCGCTATGATTCGACTTTAATTATGGAATTATAGCATATTTGTCAGGGGAAAACAAGGGGCGGGGAAAAAATAGTGAAGAGGGAATAGGGATAAGTGAAGAGGTTTTTTGGGCGGGGGACGCGGATTGCCACGGGCGCGGGGCGCCCTCGCAATGACGCATGACAAGGTGTGCGGTGGATCGGGACGATGTGGGCATCGTCCCCTACTGAATGGTTTGTAGGGGCGGACGACCCTGTCCGCCCGAGGCGGTATGCTCCCATTTGGTGCGTAGGAGCGGGGCTCTGCCCCGCCCGCGGGCGACCGCAAGGGTCGCCCCTACGGATGTGCGGTGGGCGGCGGGACACATGGGCCCGCCCTACATTATGTTATATTATTTTGTAGGGCAGGGCCCGTGTGCCCTGCCGGGGGGGCTGTGGGTATCGGCGGCGGCGTGAGGGCACGCCGCCCTACGCATTTACGGAAGCTGGTGCAAACGGGCGGGGTAGAACCCCGCCCCTACGGAATGTAACAAGGAGTGCGGTGGAGCGGGGCGTCGGGGAAATCGGCGAAGCGCTGCCAGTGGCAGATGAAGCGAGCCGGTTTCGAGGAAGTGCCCCGATTGGCGGCCACAACAGTGGCCGGGAATCGGCTGGCACAACGGTGGGCAACCGCCGCCCCCTACGGATGAGTTACAAGCGGTGCAGTGGACGGGCGACCGCGAGGGTCGCCCCTACGGAGCGGGACAAGCAATGCCGTACAGGACAGGCGGTGGGGTGTGGTCACCCCGCCCTATGATGTTGGTCCTCGCTTCATCTTTCCACTTTCAGTTTTCCTCTTTCCTTTCCCCCCTTGACAAAGTCCAAAAATCTGTTACAATTTGAAAACGATAATCATTTTCAAATTAGGGAGGGGTTTTTATGTCCTACATGACGCGGCAGCAGGGGGCGGTCCTCAACTGCATTGCGTCCTGTCCCGGGGGGCGGGCTACGGCCATGGAACTGGCGCAGATGCTGCGGCAGGATGGGCAGTCCGTGGGGCTGAGTACCGTGTATCGGCAGCTGGAAAAGCTGGTGGCCCAGGGCAAGGTCCACAAGCTGCTCACCGACGAGGGGGCCTGCTATCAATACTGCAACAAGGCCCGGCACGGGGACTGCTTTTTGCTCCAGTGCGAGGGCTGCGGGGCCATTTTCCACATGGACTGCTCCCACCTGGGGGAGCTGTACGACCACCTGCTGGAGGGGCACGGGTTTGCCATCAACCCCCGGCGGACGATGTTTTACGGGCTGTGCCAGAAGTGCCGGGAGGCGGGGCAATGAGAAGGCGCCTTTTGGCCCTGCTGCTGGCGGGGGCCGTGGTCCTGGGGCTCTTCGGCTGCGGGCCGGTGGAGGAGGAGACGGGCAAGCTCTCGGTGGTTTGCTCGCTGTTTCCCTACTATGATTTTGTGCGGGTCATCGGCGGGGAGTGGGTGGAGCCGCGGCTGCTGGTGGCCGCCGGGCGGGAGGCCCACAGCTTTGAGCCGACCCCGGTGGATGTGATCCGGGTCAGCCGGGCGGATGTTTTCGTCTACAACGGCGGCGAGGGGGAGCAGTGGGTAGATGAAATTTTGGACTCCGCCGGGGAGAACATCCCCGTGGTGCTGCGGATGATGGACTACGCCGAGACTATTGAAGAAGAGCCGGTGGATGGCGATGAACACGACCATGACGACCACGACCACGAGCACGACGAGGACAGCGACCACATAGAATATGACGAGCATATTTGGACCTCCCCGGTGGAGGCCGCGAAGCTGTGCCGGGCTATCTGCGACGCCCTGTGTGCCGCCGACCCGGCCCACGAGGCGGATTTCCGGGCGAACCTGGCGGCGTATTTGCAGGAGCTTTCCGACCTGGACGCGGCGTTCCGGGAGGTGGTCAGTGAGCAAAAGCGGGACACTCTGGTGTTCGGCGACCGCTTCCCGCTGCTGTATTTCTGCCGCGAGTACGGCCTCCACTACCGGGCGGCCTTCCACGGGTGCTCGTCCGACACGGAGCCGTCCCTCTACACCTTGAAATTCCTCATTGACAAGGTGAATGAGGAGCAGATTCCGGTGGTGTACGCCCTGGAGCTGAGCAGCCAAAAGGTGGCGGGGGCCATCGCCGAGACCACCGGGGCAAAAGTGGTGACATTTTACTCCTGCCAGACCGTTTCCGCGGCGGACTGGGACGCGGGAGAGGGTTATTTGAGCCTGATGCGCCGGAATGTGGCGGCGCTGCGAGAGGGGATTTGCTGAATGGACAAGGAAATTTTACTGGCCTGCCGGGACGCCAGCCTGGGCTACGAGGGCAAGGCCATTTGGGAGCATTTAGACTTCCAGGTGCGGCGGGGGGACTACATCTGCATCGTGGGCGAGAACGGCTCCGGCAAGTCCACGCTGCTGAAAAGCCTGCTGGGGCTGCTGCGGCCGCTGTCGGGCCGCATTGAGCGGGGCGGGAGCCTGCAAGGCGGGGCCATCGGCTACCTGCCCCAGCAGACCCGGGCGCAAAAGGACTTCCCGGCCACGGTGACAGAGGTGGTGCGCTCGGGCTTTCTCAGCGCGGGGGGCCACCGGCTGCTCTACACCCCGGCGCAAAAGGCCCAGGCCCTGGTGAACATGGGCAAGCTGGGCATTTTGGAGCTGAAGGACCGCTGCTACCGGGAGCTCTCCGGGGGGCAGCAGCAGCGGGTGCTCCTGGCCCGGGCCCTGTGTGCGGCGCGGGAGCTGCTGATCCTGGACGAGCCGGTGACGGGCCTGGACCCCGCCGCCGCCCAGGACCTCTACCGCACCCTGGCGTACCTGAACAAGACCGAGGGCATCGCCATCGTCATGGTGACCCACGACATGGAAAACGCCCTGCGCTACGCGGACTTCATCCTCCACGCGGGGCAGGGGACGCACTTTTTCGGCACGGTGGAGGAGTATCTGCGCTCCGCCGTGGGCCGGCGGTTTGGAGGTGCAGGGGCATGATCTTGCTGGAAATGTTTACGTATCCGTTCATCGTCCGGGCCTTTGTGGTGGGCATTTTGGTGTCGGTGTGCGCGGCGCTTTTGGGGGTGCCGCTGGTTTTGAAGCGGTACTCCATGATCGGCGACGGCCTGAGCCATGTGTCCTTCGGGGCGCTGTCGGTGGCGGTGGCCTGCGGGTGGGCGCCGCTGCCGGTGTCCATCCCGGTGGTGGTCGTGGCGGCCCTGGGGCTGCTGCGGATGACGGAGCGGAGCCGCCTGGGGGCGGACGCGGCCATCGCGGTGGTCTCCGCCTCGGCCCTGGCCATCGGCATCATCGTCACCAGCCTCACCACCGGCATGACCACGGATGTGGACAGCTATATGTTCGGCTCCATCCTGGCCCTGAACCGGGCGGATGTAGCGCTGAGCGTGGTGGTCTCGGCGGCGGTTTTGGTGCTGTTTGGGCTGTTTTATCACCAATTATTCGCCATCACCTTTGACGAGAGCTTTTCCCGTGCCACGGGGATGAAGGTGGGGGTGTACAACACGCTCTTGGCGGTGCTGACGGCGCTGACCATCGTGCTGGGCATGCGGCTGATGGGGGCCATGCTCATCTCCAGCCTGGTGATTTTCCCGGCGCTGACGGCCATGCGGCTGAAAAAGAGCTTCTTCGGCGTGGTAGTGCTGGCGGGGTGCCTAAGCGTGGTGTGCTTCTGCGTGGGGCTGACGGGGTCGTATCTGCTGAGCCTGCCCGTGGGCGCGTCGGTGGTGGTGACCTCCCTGGCGGCGTTTTTGGGGGCGACCGCTATTGGATGGGCGAGAGGGAAGAGATGAAAGAGAAAAGTGGAAAGTGGAAAGATGGGGCGTAGGGGCGACCCTTGCGGTTGCCCGGACCACGGGTGTATTGAAAGCGTGTGCAACCGGGCCGATGTAGGCATCGGCCCCTACGCATGGGTTTTCGATAGGGCTCCGTAGGGGGCGATGCCCACATCGCCCCGCACCACCGCACTCCTTGAAATCCGTTGCCTCCCTTGTCTAAAGGGAGGGGGACAACCGAAGGTTGGTGGAGGGATTCCGTGCGGGGAGAACGGCTGCGCGTTTCCTGCGAGTTCGTGCGGGGAAGAATCCCCCAGTCACGGCTTCGCCGTGCCAGCCCCCTTTAGGCAAGGGGGCCAACATTGTAGGGCGGGGTGACCACACCCCGCCGCCCAATAGCCACCGCGCTGACGCGGCGGCGTGAGGGCACGCCGCCCTACGCAAATTGCAATATAAATGTAGGGGCGGACGGCCCTGTCCGCCCGGTGTACCGCACTCCCGGCAAATCGTTGCCTCCCTTGCCTAAAGGGGGCTGGACAGGTTACAATCCGAAGTGCAACACCCCGAAAATAAGAAGACAATACGCCCTC
>CAVJNL010000094.1:0-6049 GCA_963650985.1 Clostridium sp. CAG:413 | reverse complement strand
CGTGGAGAGGATGGTGCTGATCTGTGACCTTGAAAGAACTGTCCCAGCTTTACTATACCGTCCGATATGTAATGTGATCCGCATGCGCCTCACCCCCTTTCGGGTGGTGTGGCCAACCGCCTGCCATTCGTGCAGCGCCTGACGAAATTATGCTTATTTTTGATTATTTTGTCAATATGAGACAAAATCTTTCGCAAAAAGAAAGCCGGAACACTCGCTCCGGCTTTCTTGCTTTATCCGATTTTCTGCGCCCTGCGCCGCTCTCCGTCAGGAGAACAGGCCCAGGCTGAAGAAGGAGTCCACCTGGCCCAGCAGCACCAGCACCATCAGGAGGGGGGTGATGGTCTTGATGCAGATGTTGAAGAAGGTCTTGCTTTTGAAGGCGTTGCCCTCCAGGCAGCACTCCTCGTCCACGAACTGCGGTTTCAGCTCGTAGCCGATGCAGATGCTCATGAGCAGGGCGCCCACAGGCATCAGAATACCCTCGGCGATCATGTCCAGGAAGTCCAGCCAGCAGTCGCTCCAGTTGTTGGCTTCGATGTTCAGCAGGTTCCAGGGAGCCATATCGTTGGAGCCCAGGCCGTCCATGCACACCAGCACGCACAGCAGGCCCGCGGCCACGGCGGCGATGACGGAGTAGGGCTTGCGCTTGTCGCCCTTGCCCTTTTCGCGGGCGATGTCCACGAAGTGAGCCACGATGACCTCCAGCAGGGAAATGGAGGAGGAAACAGCGGCCAGGATGACCAGCAGGTAGAAGATAATGCCGAAGATATAACCCACGGTGCCCATGGAGTTAAACACATTCTGCATGGTGATGAACAGCAGCTTGGGGCCGCCGATAGCGCCGGTGGCGTCCAGGGAGAAGCGGGCGGGCATAACAGCCAGACCGGCCATCAGGGCGATCAGAGTGTCGCAGATGACGATGACCAGCGCGTTCTTCTCGATGTTCTGCTTCTTATCCAGGTAGGAGCCGTAGGTGATCATGATGCCCATGCCCAGGGACAGGGAGAAGAACATCTGGCCGCCGGCGGTGGAAAGAATGCTGATGAAGTTGGGGATCTCGTTGACGAAGTTCACAACAGGCACACCGTTGATGGCGCTGACCGCCTCGCCGGCCACCATGGCGGTGGCGGGCACATAGTAGCCCGTGCCCGTCACATAGCCGGGCTGGAACATATACTTAAGTCCGTCCAAAGCGCTGCTGTGGATGATCTGCTCCACGGTGCTTCCGTCGGGCTGCAGCACGGCCACGGCAAACTCATTGCCGCCCAGGGTGCAGGCGCGGATGATCACGATGACCAGCATGAAGAACAGGCAGGGCATACCGATGGAGCAGAACCTCTCGATACCGCTGGACACGCCGCCCATAACGATGACCAGGGTCAGCAGCATGAAGAGGAGGCCGTAGATCACGGACTCAAGCTGATTGGTAAGCATGTTGCCGAAGACCTCGGCGCTGCCCAGGCCATTGTTGCCGAAGCCTGCGCCGAAGATGTTGCCCACATTCAGGACCACATACTTCATGCAGTAGCCGCCCAAAGCGCAGTAGAAGCCCAGGATCAGGAACGGGGCGATGATGCCCAGCCAGCCCAGCCACTTGAACTTCTTGCTGAGTATCTGATACGTGCTGACCACGCCGCGGCCGGTGCGACGGCCCAGGGCCAGCTCACCCACCATGACGATGAAGCCGCACAGGGCCGCCAGGATCAGGTAGATGATGAGGAAGGTAAAACCGCCGTTGGCGCCCATCTTATTGGGGAAGCCCCAGATGTTGCCAAGGCCGACTGCCGAGCCAACGGCAGCCATGAGGAATCCAAATGTGGATCCAAAGCCTTTTCTTTCTTCCATTTTTTCTCTCCTTAAAATTAGATTTGTCTCCCAAGAATTTCTACTCTCAAGAAACGAACCCCGAAAAGGGGTAAAATTTTGCCTGTGCAAGCCGGAAAAGCAGACACAGGCTTATGCTAAAAGTATACAAGATTCTTTTCTTGCCTACAATTGGCATTTTTAATAAAAATTTGACACCACTTTTGCATTTTTTAACACTCTGTAAACAATAGTATATTGTTCTTGTTAAGAAACAAACGATCCTGTCTGTTTCTTAACAATGAATCGCCCCGCCCGACCACCATAAAACCCCCGTATAACCAGTTTCCTCAAAAGAAAAACCGACAATTTTTACGCCCTCGCCGCCCCCCTCACCCACCGTAGGGGCGACCCTTGCGGTCGCCCGCCCCACCACACCATCGTAGGGGCGGGGTTCTACCCCGCCCGCGGGAGGGGCAAAGCCCCGCCCCTACGCACCACCAAGGAACCACTGCACCGGGCGGACAGGGCCGTCCGCCCCTACAACGCAGCTTGTAGGGAGGGCTGGCCCATACCCATTGTAAGGCAATGGGCAGCGGGGCATTGAGGACGCCGTCCCCTACGAAATTCTATAAAAAACGCTCCGTAGGGCGGGCTGCCCCCAGCCCGCCGCCCGATAACCGCTGCACCATCGCGGCGGCGTGAGGGCACGCCGCCTTACGCACGGATCGAAAATCGGTGTAAATGGGCCGATGTGGGCATCGGCCCCTACGGCGCCCGCTTGTCCCGCACCCCGTCCCGCCCCATCTTTCCTCTTTCCCCTTTCCCCTTTCCGCTTAAAAAACCGCTCCGGGCATCCGAAGCGGCTTTCTTTTGGCTATTTATTTATATGGTATATGCCCCGGCGGTTATCGCTTTAGGTTTAGGTTTAGGTTTTCGCGGTTTTGCGCGATGATGGCGGCGAAGGTGGCTGGCAGCGTCTCCGGGTGGCGCTTGATCTCCTCGATCCGCTTTTGGCAGCGGGCTATGCGGAGGCGGGGATATACAGCGGCTGGGAAACGATCTCGCAGCTCATGTAGAGCGACTTCACCTTGAATTGCAGGTATTGCAGAATGTCGCCCCGTTCCCGGAGCAGGGTGTTGGGCCGGACGAAGGCAAAGCCGTTTTCCCGGTTGAACGCCCGAAACTCCCGGCGCAGTATTTTTCGCTTTTCGCCGATAGACAGACCGCTCATATTACGCCCTCCTGTGCTCCCTCACCGATCCTCCTCGGGCCTTCTTACCAGCAGATCGATGGCGCCGTGGCAGTTGACTATGTTCACCGCCGAGGCGCTGGGGGCGTATTCGCCGTCCAGGGACCAGGGGATGTCGTCCGCTGTCTCCACCGTCACATGGGAGGCGTGGCGGAAGTAAATGCCGGGGTTATCGTACTGCATCTGCTTCAGCGACACCAGCAGGTCCGTCAGGTCCAGCACCGTCCTCGGCATCCGCAGCAGCACCAGCTCGAACACGCCGTCGTCCATCCGCACCCGGTTGGGGTCCAGCTTCACCAGGCCCGCCAGGGAGGTGGAGTTGCAGACGCTGCCGAAGATGAAGTCCCCCTCAATGGTCTCCTCGTCGGCGGTGACGCGGCAATGGTAGGGGCGCAGGGAGTCTAGATTCTTCATGCCCTCCAGGATGTAGGCGAAGTGGCCCAGGGCGTTTTTCGTCTCCTGGGGCGCGGAATAGCTGGCCCGGGTGAAGGCCCCGAAGGAGGCCACATAGGAGAAATATCGGTCGTTGTGCCGCCCCACATCCAGGGCGATGGGCGTGCCGTGAGCAATGATGTCGGCTGCCATGTAGGGCACGGCGGGAATGTGCAGGGTGGCGGCAAAGTCGTTGGTGCTGCCGGAGGGCAGGTAGCCCAGGGGCGGCTTGTTGGTAAGCTGCATGAGGCCGGAAATGGTCTCGTTCAAGGTTCCGTCGCCGCCGTAGCAGACCACGGTGTCGAAGTCCGGCCCCAGGTCCCGGGCGAAGCGGGTGGCGTCGCCGGGGCCCTTGGTCTCCCGCACATACACCAAATATCCCCCCGCCGACAGCCGGGCGATGGCATCGTACAGCGGGCCCAGGGACTTGTTTTTCCCGGCCCGGGGGTTCACGATTAAAAGCAGTCTTTTCACAATCATCCTCCATTCCACATAATAAGGAAAATCGTACTGCCATTATACCCCATCCAGGCAAAAATGGCAACCCCGGACCCGATTTTCGGAAACATGCACCCCAAGCCTTGCAAATGCGCAAAAAATTATGTATGATAAGGTAGGATCTAAATTGCCCCGCAGCGTTCGCATCCGCAGACGGCGGGCCTTTTGAAATAAAAACGAGGGAATTTTCGACAGTATATTGGGGGGGTCCGTATGAAAGATAAAGCAAAATATGTGCGCTGGGGCCTCACGGCGTTTTTGGTGGGCTGCGCCCTGCTGGTTTTTCACGATGTGTTTTACCGGGACAACGCCGGCACCGTCCAGGCGTTTTTCGGCAAGCTCTGGTCCGTTTTGGCCCCGGTGATCTACGGTCTAGCCATGGCCTACCTGCTGGCACCCATCGTGAACCTGCTGGAGCGGTGGATCCTCCGGGCCAAGGACGCCCTGGAGAAGAAACGGGGCCGCTCCGCGCCGGTGCGCAAGGGCCTGCTCCGGGCGGCCAGCATCCTCATCACCTGGGCGGTGATGCTGGTGCTGCTGTACCTGCTGTTTGCCATGCTCATTCCCCAGCTGGTGGACAGCATCACCACCCTCATCAGCAACCTGGAGGCGTATTATAACCAAATCTACGCCTGGGTCACGGACCTGCTGGAGAAGAACCCCTCCGTCAGCACCTGGCTCACGGACCAGGTGAATCGCTATTACAGCGAGGCCACGGAGTTCCTCACCACCAAGCTGCTGCCCGGCCTGCAAACCACCCTCACCAGCTTCACCGGCAGCCTGGTCACGGGCGTGTGGAGCGTGGTCATCTTCGCCAAGAATTTCATCATCGGCATCATCGTCTCCGTCTACCTCCTGGCGGCCAAGGAAAAGAGCCTGGCCCGCTGCTGCAAGCTGCTCTACGGCGTCCTGCCCGAGAGCCGCGCCATGTTCGCCGTCCGGGGCTTCCGGCGGGTGGACTACATCTTCAGCGGCTTCGTCCGAGGCAAGCTCCTGGATTCGCTCATCATCGGCATCCTCTGCTTCATCGGCTGCTCCATTTTGAACATGCCCTACACGCCGCTGATCAGCGTGGTGGTGGGCGTCACAAATGTCATCCCCTTCTTCGGGCCATTCCTGGGGGCCATCCCCAGCGCGCTGCTGATCTTGCTGGTGAGCCCGCTGAAATGCCTGTATTTCGTCATTTTCATCGTGCTGCTCCAGCAGTTGGACGGCAATGTCATCGGCCCGAAAATTCTCGGCGGCTCCACGGGCATCTCCAGCCTGTGGGTCATCATCGCCATCCTGGTGGGCGGCGGCTTCGGCGGCGTCCTGGGTATGTTCCTGGGCGTGCCCATCTTCGCCTGCCTGCAAGTGCTGGTGCGTTGGCTGCTGAACACGCGGCTGAAAAAGAAGAACATGCCCCTGGAGGCCGCGGCCTATGTGAACCGGGATCGGCAAGCGCCCGAGACCCCGCCCGACCCGCCGGAAAGTGAAAACAAAGAGTAATATTATAGGTTAATTATACTGCAAGAAATCGAGGAGGCCCGCCCATGACCCCGGAACTGAAAGAAAAGCTCCTGCGCTATGCCAACGAGCAGGAGGAGTTCACCGCGCATAATCACATTAGAATTTGCGACCTGGAGGAGGGCCGCGCCCGGGTGGAGGTGCACCTGACCCGCGAGAGCCTGAACCGCTGGGGCCAGCCCCACGGGGGCCTGCTGTTCACCCTGGCGGATGTGGCCTGCGGCAACGCCATGACGGCTCTGCGCCAGGAGACCTGCGTCACCGTCAGCTCCGGCATCGACTTCCTGGCCCCCGCCGGGGACGCCAAGCACCTCATAGCCCACGGCCAAGTGACCCGCGCCGGCCGCCGCACCTGCTTCTGCCAAGCCGAGATCACCACCGCCGACGGCAGCCTCCTGGCCATAAGCCACAGCGTTTGGACCTATACAGGAAAGGCGCTGCCCATAGGGGACTGATTTTGCAAAATAAAAAAACGACGGCAGCCACCCCAGGCCGCCGCCGTTTTTTTGGTGCCTTTAGGCGTGGAAATAAACCCCCGGTTCTACCGGGGGAAGA
>CAVJNL010000093.1:0-6073 GCA_963650985.1 Clostridium sp. CAG:413 | reverse complement strand
GTCAGGCCATTTACTCTCCCATTCTAACAGCTTCGGCTTTGAGATGGAAAAAGACGCGGCTGGCTGCCGCGCCTTAAACCGTAATTATTATTGTAGGAGTATACTACAAAAGAACCTGCGCGACAGCGGCCATACATTTGCACGTCGTGATGGAGAAATATACATTGAAGATTTTCCCGTTGGTTCCCCTGTAATAGTGGAAGTTATGACTTCCAGCACATCCGGCGGCAACAAGAGAAAACGAAGTTGCATTCCACAGGCTTTTGAGGACTGTATGTTAAGAAAGCCACATTTAGCCCCCGGTATAAACTATCGCCAAGTATGGGCAAGAATGGCAAGCCAACTGATTGTGAAATCACAGGCAGCTATGGCATGGAACGGCAAAACCATATGGGTATTGCAAGATTTACTTGCAGACTATATTTCTTCAAGTACCGCGCTTGACCTGCATAAATTTATTGCAGAGCATACCGACGAAGTGAACATTCTTGCTTTCTCATATGGTGATAACTACAAACACGCACAAAGAAATAGGACTGTTTCCTTGAATAACTCTGTACTATATGCGGGGGCTATCCGTGCAGATAATAGCGGCAACCCGCAACCTTGTTTTCAGGACATAGTTTTAGCGTCTGTTTGCCCGCCGCGTAATGTGCTTGTGGCGGCATTGAGCAAAAAAGCCATGGCAAACAGAATGACTGTGTAAACTCCTATGTTGTCAATTATCTTTCAGTATCTGCTTGCAGATATAAGCGACAAATAAGCGATAAACCGGCATAAGAAAACGGCAGAAATCCTTTATTTCCAAGGGCTTCTGCCGTTCTAAATATACTCTTTTCAAACATCCACTTACTTGTCCGGCTTGGGTTGCTCGGCATTGCTGCCGCTGGAGCTGGAACCACCGGGGTTGCCATGACCAGCGCCATCAGAAGCGCCATGAGCTTCTTTACTTTCATTGTATCACTTTTCTTTCTTCATTTCCTTTTTGTTTTTCTTTTTGCTATTTCGGGTTCTTGAGGCTATTCAGCGTGTCGAAAAAGTTTTTTCGCCCCGCTGTTTCTCTCACGCACATGTCGCGAGAGAAAATGACCCCAATTTTTTGCCGCCTGCAGGCGGCAAACTCTGCGAGGCTTTTTTGACACTCTGAGAAAAACCTCCGGCGGGGCCGGAGGCTTTTCGTTTTTATATGAGTGTTATTTTTCGCAGTGGAGGCACATATCGCAGCGGGTCTGGACATGGAAGGCTTTGAAATACTTTTCTTCAAAGGGGATCCAGCGGGTGCGGAACTGCTGTGCTTTTTCCGGGCCGTTGCGGGCCTGGATGCGCTGCATCTGCGTTTCCGGGTCGATGGTCAGAAACACGCGCAGGTCATAATATTCCCACAGGGCGGGATGGCAGGCGTAGGCGCCCTCCACGATGGCGACGCGGTTGGGCTCTACTGTGAGGGGGCCACCCAGCTGCTGCCGAGAGCAGAGGAAGGGCTGATAGGTGACGGGCTGCCCGTTTCGCAGAGGCAGCAGGACCTCCTCCAGAAAGCGCTCGTGGTCTACATTCTCGCCGGGCGCGGCGAACCGCTCCTCTGCGCGCTGCTCCGGGCGGAGAAAGAAGTCGTCCATGTGGAACACGCTGCCGTGCAGGTGCTTTTGCAGCTTGGCGGCCAGAGTGGTCTTGCCGGAGCCGCAGCGGCCATCAATGGCCACGATCACCCGTCCCCGACGCAGGCACCGCCAGCGAATGGCCAGCACCAGGCGGAGATAATCGGCACGGTTCATGCCGCCTCAGTGGAGGGGGCGGGACGGACAAAGCAGACCAGCTTTGTGCGATCCAACAGCACCATCACGGCGGGGATCAGCACCAGCTGCAGCACGATGCCGGGCACGGCGTTCAGCATGGAGCCGGCCAGGAAGGCCTGGAAGCTGAAGGCGCTGCCGCCCAGGCCCATCAGCAGAAACATGACGCAGCCCCAAACCAGGCGGCCAGCCACCATGGCGGGGATCAGGCACTTATACAGGGCCTTGACGCACTGCCACTTGCTGCGGGCATACAGGAAGCCGATGACGGCACCGTAGGCGGCCATCTCAAAGGCCATGGCCAAGGCTGTGGGGTACATGACGGGCATGCCGAACAGCAGGGAGCGCAGCAGGGGCAGGATGAAGCCCACGCCCAGGCCCCACTGCCAGCCGCAGATCAGGCCGCACAGCAGTACGGGAATGTGCATGGGCAGCAGCATCTTGCCGATGGCGGGGATCTGCCCGGTGAAGAAGGGCAGCACCAGGCCGATGGCCAAAAACAGAGCGGACAGGATGAGGTTTTTCAGAGCGCGGTTCTTCATGATCGTAGTCTCCTTTGTTTATTGTAATGTAATTTATCGCTTCGCACGGCGGGCGTTTTGCCCATAGGCGGCGATTTTCGGCCCCGGATGTCGAACGCTTTCGGAAGTGTGGACACATACAGATCGCCGCTTGCAAGGGACTAACTTCTTCTACTTTCCGCAGATTGCCCTAAGTGTACCACACTGTTTTCCGAAATGCAACCATAAAATTAAGATGCAAAATGGAATATTATTGAAAACACACCATGGATAAACCCGCAAATTCACACCTATTATATTAGCGGACGGCGAAAATGCGCGTCAAATGCGGGCAAAAGGCATGGACGAAGCTGAATATTTTGCCGTATTGCACAAATATACGCAAAAAATATTGTGAATGCGCTTTTCCGTATAGTGGAAAAAGATGTTGCGCATTTTTTACGAATTTGGTAAAATGGCCATACAAAACGGAAGGAAAAGCTCACACCGTTTCTGAATTTTTCTCCGTTTTGACGGCCAAGGCCGACGCCATGCTCTCTATTCTATTTTCCATCCCCCGTCTGCGATGGCAGGTGTGTCCGGGCTGCTATCAGTCTCTATTCTCACTTTACACACTTCCATTTTTGCGATCTAACTCTTCCTAAAAAGTTTTTGTTTTGCACAGCCATATTTCGGAGGCCGGATGCGCCGGCCATCGGAGACGGAACCGATCGTTCAACGCGCCGCAAGGCGTTGAAAATATAGGTAACAGCTTGAGGAGGTATACACATGACAGAACCCCGCCGATGCGAACGCGGGGGTGTAAGCCGAACAAAGGCGCATTTCCGATTGGAAATTCACCCTTCCCCTGCACCTTTCCACCCGTTTGCTAGAAAGAATCGTAAAGGAGAAAGCCAATGAAAACAAAAATGAATTTTAAGACCGTCCTGACCATCGGCGGCGCATTCGCAGCCTACTGTATCGGCGCAGGCTTTGCCTCCGGCCAGGAGACCCTGCAATACTACGGCGCATGGGGCGGCGCATACCCCTTCATTCTGCCGGTGCTGACCTTCGTGCTGCTGACCCTGTTCTGCTACGGCACCTACAAGACCGGCTACATTAAGCGTTTCCCCGACCCCAATTCGTCCTATAGCTACTACTGCGGCAAGGTGCTGGGCAAGATTTTGGATATCTTCTGCACCCTGTCCATCGCGCTGAGCACCCTCATCATGTTCGCCGGAAGCGGCGCCACCGTCAACCAGTATCTAGGTCTGCCTGTGTGGGTGGGCACGCTGGTCATGGGCGTTGTGTCCGTGGTGGTGGTGTGCCTGGGCCTGGAGAAGGTCACCAATGTGCTGGGCTTCGTGGGCACGCTTATTATTATCGTCCTGATGTTCACCGGTGTCTACTGCTTCTGCACCGCCGACACCTCTATCATGGAGGCGCAGCAGAATGTGCAGCAGTATGTGGACGAGGGCATCTTCCTGCAGGCTAAGTTCCTGAACATCGACAGCCCTGTGCTGTCCGTCATCTCTCTGGTGGGCGCGTACATCACCCTGGGCCTGGCGTTCAATGTCTCCCTGGGCTACCGCTGCAAGAATAAGAAGGAGATCGCGGGCAGCGCCATCGCCTCCGCCGCGTTCTTCTGCATCGGTCTGTGCATGGTGCTGTTCACCATCATCCTGAACATGGACTACATCGCCGGGATCAAGGCGCAGGTGCCCATGCTGGCCGCCATTCAGAATATGCTGCCTGCTTTGGCCTTGCCCTTCTCCATCATCATTCTGCTGGGTGTGTTCACCACCATCACCGGCTACCTGTGGGCAGTGGGCCGCCGCTTCGCGGAGGACCGCACCAAGAAGCAGGCCATCATCGTCGTCATCGTGGCGGCTTTGGGCGTGTCCGTGGCCTCCTTCATCCCCCTGAGCAAGCTGGTCAACTTCATTTACCCGCTCATCGGCGCCGCCGGTATCATCATCTTCGTGGGTATCCTCATTAAGATGTTCGCCGAGGGCAAGGCTCCCGCCGTGTATGAGGAGCAGAAGTAAAGGTTGCAATAAACGAAAATATTGTGTATGATCGAAAGGAGAACGATTATGGTACCTGAAAAGCTGAGCAATCTGGAGGTTGTGACCAAGGCCAATGTTTACTGGGACGGCAAGGTCACCAGCCGCACCTTTTTCACCGCCGATGGCGAGAAGCACACCCTGGGTATCATCACCGCCGGCACCTACACCTTCGGCGTGGGCGACCGCGAGATCGTCACCCTCATTGCCGGTGAGGTGGAGGTCAAGCGCCCTGTGGACACCGACTGGGTGAAATTCAAGACGCCCGAGACCTTCGAGATCCAGGCCAACTGCGAGTATGATATCCGCACCTATGGCGTGGCGGAGTACCTCTGCGACTACCACAAGGACTGATTTATAATAAAGATACCTATTTTAAGACAACAGCAAGAAATATTGACAAAGAAGGGAGAAAGCGCAATGTCTACTGTTTCCATTCGCAAGACCCACGGTGAGGATTACGCCTCCATTAAGACGGTCGTCGATCAGGTCATCGCCGATGTGGGCGGCCTGGAGGACATTATCAAGCCCGGCTATAAAGTCATCATCAAGCCCAACCTGGTGGCCTGCCCCACCGAGCGCCTGTCCGGCGGCGTGACCCGCTGGGAGGTCTGCCTGGCCGTCTACGAGGCCGTCAAGGCCGTGGGCGGCGAGCCCATCATCGCCGAGTCCTCCGCTGCCGGTGCCGACACGGAGCTGACCATCGCCAAGTGCGGCTATCAGGAGCTGCGTGACAAGGGCATTCCCGTCATCGACCTGAAGCAGAAGGAAAATGCTCGCTGCACCGTGGATATCGAGAACAGCGTGGTGTTTGACAAGATCAACACCTGGGAGCTTGTACGCGACTGCAACGCCATTATCACCGTTCCCGTTATGAAGACCCACGACCAGACCGAGGTCACCCTGGGCATGAAGAATCTGAAGGGCCTGCTCATTGACACCCAGAAGAAGGACTTCCACAAGAAGGGCCTCATCGAGGGCGTTGTGGACTGGTGCCTGCACTTAAAGCCCTGCCTGGAGATCATTGACGGCACTTACGGCCAGCAGGGCTTGGGCCCCATCTTCGGCGAGACCAAGAAGATGGACCTGATCATCGGCTCCAAGGACCTGGTAGCCTGTGAGGCTGTCACCAGCAAGATCATGGGCTATGAGCCCAAGGAGGTCATGATCACCAACGCCGCCTACAAGCGCGGCTTCGGCGAGATGGACCTAGACAAGATCGACATCATCGGCGAGAAGATCGAGAATGTGGCCAGCCGCTTTAAGCGGTCCAGCGAGGTGGAGATCGAGGGTATTCCCCAAAGCTTCAACCTGATCTTCAGCAAGGACGCCTGCACCGGCTGCCACAACACCGTTATCAGCGCCCTGATGGACATGAAGGCGCAGGATCTGTTCCCCTATCTGGAGAACATGAACGTCTGCGTCGGCCCCTGCACCGAGGAGATGCTGCCCGCCGATGCCAATGCCGACAACACCGTCTGCATCGGTATCTGCTGCAAGAAGCTGGCGGATGCCAAGGGCTTCCGCTGGGTCGTGGGTTGTCCTCCCGGAAATGCCGATGTGGTCAAGGGCATCCTGGGCGACCGCCTGGAGTACGGCGTGCGCTACAACTAATAAGTAAACAAAATGTTTTCGGGCGGGGGTAACTCCGTCCGAATTTTTTTGGTGCCTTCAGGCGTGGAAATAAACCCCCAGTTCTACTGGGGGAAGAAAAATA
>CAVJNL010000092.1:0-6385 GCA_963650985.1 Clostridium sp. CAG:413 | reverse complement strand
AGCGAGTGGCCGCGGTCAAAATTTCAAGCGTCCGCCGTAAGGCAGCGCAGAAATTTTGAGCACCGCAACAGGGTCATCCGCATCCCCCGTCCCCAAATACCTCTTCACTATTCACTCTTCCCTATTACTTCAAATTGCCCCTCCACGCAAAAAGGCGGGGCCAAGCCCCGCCATCAATCATTCCTCCGCCTTCAAAACCGCCTCATACAATTCGTTCTTGTTCAATTCCGCCTGCCCGGCCACCGTGCGGACGGCTTCTTTCATCTTCATGCCGTCCGCCCGCAGCCGCAGCACCCGCCGCACACCCTCCTCCAGGGTCACGGCGTTTTCCTCCGGCTGGGCCCCGACCACTACCAACACATATTCGCCTCGCGGCTCCTTTTCCTGGTACAAATTTACCGCCCCGGCAAGGGTAGTGCGCACCGTTTCCTCGTGAAGTTTCGTCAACTCCCGGCACAGGGCCACGGGCCGGTCGCCCAAAATTTCCGCCATGTCCGCGAGCGTTGCCCGCAGCTTATGGGGCGCCTCGTGGAAAACCATGGTCCGCTCCTCGCCCCGCAGCTTCAGCAGCGCCGTCCGGCGCTCTTTTTTGTTGGCCGAGAGGAACCCCTCAAAGGTGAACCGCCTTGTGGGCAGCCCCGACACCGCCAGGGCGCACACCACCGCGCAGCAGCCGGGAATGGCCTCCACCGTCACGCCGTTTTCCCCGCACAGCCGCACCAGGTCCTCCCCGGGGTCGCTGATGGCCGGGGTCCCGGCGTCCGTCACCAGGGCGCAGGTCTCTCCCGCCAGCAGCCGGGCCAGGATGGCCTGCCCCGCCGCCGCCCGGTTGTGCTCGTGGTAGCTCACCAGCGGCTTCTTGATCTCAAAGTGATTCAGCAGCTTCACGGACACCCGCGTGTCCTCGGCGGCGATGAAATCCGCCTGCTCTAAAGTTGCCACGGCCCGGGGGGAAAAGTCCCCCAAATTCCCGATGGGGGTGGCTACCAAATACAGCATTCCGGACATGATTTTTTACTCCTTATCCCGAAAATAGATCTGCGCAAGCTCCAGCGATTCCCCATCGTCCGAACCCCGCAGCAGCAGCGGCGGCAGCACGGAAAGCCCGGGTTTTCCGCTTTTTCGAGCCTCCAAAAGCAGCAGCTTAGGGGCGCTTTGGGAGGTGTTTTGCACCAGGCGCAGCCGCTTGGGCTCCAGGGAGCACCCTTGCAGGCAGGCGAAAAGCTCCGCCATCCGCTCCGCACGAAATACCAGGCAAAATGCGCCGCCATGGTGCAGCAAAAGTGACGCTGCGGTGCAGAGTTGGGGAAGCGTGCAGGTGCAATCTGTGCGTGCCATGCGCCGCTGGTTGCACCGGGCTTCCGCGCCCCGGCCCACCTCAAAATAGGGTGGGTTGCTCACCACCAAATCGAAGCGCCCCGCCGGGGGCAACTGCGCTCGGTCCCGCAGGTCCGCCCGGAGATTCATCACCCGATCCGTGAGCCCGTTCAGCGCCGCGTTCTGCCGGGCCAGGTCCACCGCCGCCTCTTGCAGCTCCACATTCGTCACCTGTAGGCTCGGCTCCCGGGCCAAAAGCAGTAGACCCAAAAGCCCCGTTCCGGCCCCCAGGTCGCACACCCGCAGTCCCCGCCGCAGCCGGGGGAAGCTCCCCAGCAGAAATGAATCTGTCCCCGGCTGAAACAGCCCGTCGTCAAAGAAAAAGCGGAAGCCGCCGGGCCAAAGCTGATCCTGTTTTACCACTGCGGCTCCCCCTCTCGTCCGTTTTTACCTATTATAATATAAAAAACGCCCCAGGGCAATGCCCCGAAGCGATCCTCATTAAAAAAGCCTCGCAGAGTTCGCGTCCGCAGACGCGAAAAATTAAAATCATTTTTCACCGCGACATGCGCGTGGGGAAAAATACCTCTCAGACTGCAAGTGTGGAATTTTTGCGCTCCGCGCAGAAATTATGCGCGCAGCAGGCTGCAAGCCCTTTGGCAGAAAAATCGAAGATTTTTCGCCAGGTAAAAAAGTATCGCAGGGCCAAAATGACCCTGCGATACAAAGCTACTATGTTAGATTAGTCAGCGGGGCTGATAGCGCCGTTGGGGCAAGTGTCGCTGCAGGAACCGCAGTCCAGGCAAGCGTTCGCATCGATCACATAAGTAGCATCGCCCTGGGAAATAGCACCCACGGGGCAAGCATCTGCGCAAGCGCCGCAGCTGACGCAAGCAGAACCGATCTGATAAGCCATAAGAGCACCTCCATTAAGATTTGTACCATCGGTTGACAAGGGCAAACACGCCTGTCAGCGCACCTTTACGGCGCTTTTTGTCCTTCTCACCTTGGCGGGCGCCAGCCCGCCTGCGGCTCAAAAGCCAAAAATCGCTCGGAAATCCATCGCTGGCAGGTGCGAAGCAGTTTTGCCGCGCAGAAATGTGGCTAGACAAGGAAAGACCCGCAGGGAATACTTGCCGTATTTCCAAGGGACTTGACGCAGTATGGGCGCATTTCTGCCCGTCAAAACCGTGTCTGCCCTTGTCAACCGATGGTACCATCATTGTAACACAAGAATTTGAAAATGCAAGCATAAACTATCTGGAAAACCCCGGTTTTGTCAAAAGAACACAAAATAATTCTCAAGTTCATAAATTGTTTTCAAAAAGGTCAAAGAAAGTCAAATGTTTCCTCTTGACATTTCTCCCTTTGGTGCTATACTAATGTAAAAGTCAAGAAAGGTCAAGTCAATGATTGGGGGAGAACAAAATGGGTATTTCAGATTTGATCGCAGGATTCATCCAGGAGGCACTGGACGAGGCCAACGGGGTCTTGGAGCTGCAGCGCAGCGACCTGGCCCAGCGGTTTGGGTGCGTGCCCAGCCAGATCAACTATGTCATGTCCACCCGGTTCTCCCCGGAGCATGGCTACATTGTGGAGAGCCGCCGGGGCGGCGGCGGGTACATCCGCATCACACGGGTGCAGATGGACCGGCAGACGCTGCTGATGCATGTCATCAACTCCATTGGCGATGAGCTGGACGGGCGCAGCGCCCGGGCCATCGTCACCAACCTGGCAAACTCCGAGGCCATCGCTCCCCAGGCCGCCCAGGCCGCCCTCAGCGCCCTGTCGGACAGCGCCCTGCGCACCGTCCCCCAAGAGCACCGGGACGCCCTGCGGGCCGATATTTTGAAACAAATTCTCATTCATCTGGTTTGAACGGAAGTAAGGAGGAACATATTATGAAGTGTGAACATTGCGGAAAGAATGAAGCCACATTTTTTTATAAGAGCAGCGTAAACGGCCATGTGACCCAGGTACACCTGTGCCAGGACTGCGCCCAGGCCATGGGCTACACCGACTCCCTGCGCCGCAGCATGCGGCCCATGAGCCTGTTCGGCAGCGATTTTTTCAGCCGGCCCTTTTCCATGCTGGAGCCGTTTTTGGAGGGCTTCGGCACCAGGATGCTCACAGAGTTTCCCGAGCCGGGCCAGCCGGAGATGGTGGACGCACCCGTCCAGGCGGAGCAGTCTGCGGGACTGGTGGACAAGGCCCAGCAGGATTCCCTGCGCAGCCAGCGCCAGCGCAACGCCCTGCAGCAGCAACTAAACGCCGCTGTGGAAAGCGAAAATTACGAGGAAGCGGCCCGCATCCGGGACCAACTTCGCGCCCTGCCCTCGCAGCCGTGAGGGCGGCGGGCAGCCTAATGATAACGATATCGAGAGGAAGTGTTCAATATGACGCATGAAAATCAATTTACACCCCGTGCAGAGGAGGCCCTGCGTTTGGCGCAGGAAGCCGCCGAGGAAATGGGCCACGGCTATGTGGGCTGTGAACATATTTTGCTGGGCCTGATGCGCGAAGAAGGCGGTATCGCCCACCGGGTCATGCAGGAGTACGGCATGACCGAGGAGATGATCTGCACCGTGCTGGAGCGCAGCGTGGGCAAGGGTCTCTCCGGCGCGGCTCCCACCCAGGGGCTGACACCCCGGGCCAAGAGCGCCGTGGAGCTGGCCGTGTCCGAGGCCATGCGCACCGGCGCCGGGTACATCGGCACCGAGCACCTGCTCATGGGCCTGCTGCGGGAGGGCAACAACATGGCCATCCGCGTGCTGGACACCGTGGGCATCGACCCCAAGAAGATGTACAGCTCCGTGGTGCAAAAGATCAACGAAGGCCCTCGCGCCTCCGTCGGGAGCGTCCCCTCCCCCCACCGGGACGACGGCAAGAAGGGCAAGACCCTCTCCGAATTCACCCGCGACCTCACCGAAGCCGCCCGCCAGGGCAAGCTGGACCCGGTCATTGGCCGCGAAAAGGAAATTCAGCGGGTCATTCAGATCCTCTCCCGCCGCACCAAGAACAACCCCGTTTTGATCGGCGAGCCCGGCGTAGGCAAGACCGCCATCGCCGAGGGCCTGGCCCAGCGCATCGCCGCAGCGGATGTGCCCGAGGAGCTGCTGGATAAGAAGGTCCTGTCCCTGGACCTCTCCGGCATGGTGGCCGGCACCAAGTACCGGGGCGAATTTGAAGAGCGCATCAAAAAGACCATCGACGAGGTGAAGAAGGACGGCAATGTGATCCTCTTCATCGACGAGCTGCACACCATCGTGGGTGCCGGCTCCGCCGAGGGTGCCGTGGACGCGGCCAACATCCTCAAGCCCGCCCTGTCTCGCGGCGAAATTCGCGTGGTGGGCGCCACCACCCTCAACGAGTACCGCAAGTACATTGAGAAGGATGCCGCCCTGGAGCGCCGTTTCCAGCCCGTGACCGTGGGTGAGCCCACCCCTGAGACGGCCATTGACATCCTCAAGGGCCTGCGGGATAAGTACGAAGCCCACCACAAGCTGACCATCACCGACGAGGCCATCGAGGCCGCCGTGCGCCTGTCCGTGCGGTACATCAACGACCGTTTCCTGCCCGACAAGGCCATCGACCTGATGGAC
The DNA here is from genome assembly GCA_963650985.1 of Clostridium sp. CAG:413. Taxonomy (GTDB): domain Bacteria; phylum Bacillota; class Clostridia; order Oscillospirales; family Oscillospiraceae; genus Vescimonas. The sequence goes on along the minus strand of CAVJNL010000092.1, from coordinate 1,466 downwards.
GAGGCCGCCAGCCGGGTGCGCATGGACGCCGAGGCCGCCTCCCCGGAGCTGAAGAGCCTGGAGGAGAAGCTGGCCGCCCTGCGCAAGGAGAAGGCCGAGGTCATCGCCGCCCAGGACTACGAAAAGGCCGCCCAGCTGCGGGACATCGAGCAGAACTATGTCCAGCAGGTGGAAATTGAGCGGGACCACTGGCGCAAGAATCTCTCCATCAGCCGCGGCACCGTGGGCGAGGAGGACATTGCCAAGGTGGTGGCCGGGTGGACCGGCATCCCCGTCACCCGCCTCACCGAGGACGAGAGCCAGCGGATGCTGAAGCTGGAGGAGACTCTGCACCAGCGCGTGGTGGGCCAGGACGAGGCCGTCACCGCTGTGGCCAAGGCCATCCGCCGTGGCCGTGTGGGCCTGAAGGACCCCAAGCGGCCCATCGGCTCGTTCCTGTTCCTGGGCCCCACGGGCGTGGGCAAGACAGAGCTGTGCAAGGCCCTGGCCCAGGTCATGTTCGGTAGCGAAAACGACATGATCCGCATCGATATGTCCGAGTATATGGAGAAGCACACCGTGTCCCGGCTGATCGGTTCGCCTCCCGGCTATGTGGGCCACGAGGAGGGCGGCCAGCTCACCGAAAAGGTGCGCCGCAAGCCCTATTCCGTGGTGCTGTTCGACGAGATTGAGAAGGCCCACGAGGATGTGTGGAACATCCTGCTGCAGATTCTGGAGGACGGCATTGTCACCGACTCCCAGGGCCGCCGGGTGGACTTCAAGAACACCATCATTGTCATGACCAGCAATGTGGGCGCCCGGAACATCACCTCTGCTGACAAGCCCCTGGGCTTTGACGGACGGGAGTCCGATGCCGACGAAAAGGCCCGGTTCGCCCGCATCAAGCAGGCCGTGCTGGAGGAGCTGCGCCGGACCTTCAAGCCGGAGTTCCTGAACCGTATCGACGAGACCATCGTGTTCCGCCAGCTTACGGAGGAGGACATTCGTCACATCGCCCAGCGCATGCTGGAGATCACCGGCGGGCGTATGGCCCAGCAGGGCATCACCCTCCTGGCCGATGACGATGCCGTCACCGCCCTGGCCAAGGACGGCTTCGACCCCCAGTACGGTGCCCGCCCCCTGCGCCGGGCCATCCAGAACGAGGTAGAGGACGCCGTGGCCGAGCAAATGCTGGAGGGCAAGCTGCAAACCGGCGACACCGCCCGCATCTGCCTGCGAGACGGCAAAGTCACCATCGAAAAGGACGTCCCCGCCAACGCGGAGGAGCAGCCCGCAGACGCGACCGTGTAACAAAAATCGGAGACTCCCACCCGGGAGCCTCCGTTTTTTGTGTGAAATTGTATGTCATTGCGAGGGCGCAAAGCGCCCGTGGCAATCCGTCCTCAAAGCCTCCCTTGCCTAAAGGGAGGGAGACAGGTTACAATCCGAAGTGCAACACCCCGAAAATAAGAAGACAATACGCCCTC
>CAVJNL010000091.1:0-6531 GCA_963650985.1 Clostridium sp. CAG:413 | reverse complement strand
TTGTCCGTCACAGACGGACAAATTATGCGCGCAGCAGACTGCAAGCCTTTTGTCGGAAAAACTCGGAGGGTTTTTCGACAGTCTCAGAAAAAACGAAGTTTTTTCGCCAGATTCACTTCACATACTCCGCCGGGTCAACAACCTTCCCATCCTTGCTCACCGAAAAATGCAGGTGCGGCCCCACATCCCCCTCGGCGCTGGCGGTGGACCCCACCAGTCCGATGATGTCCCCGGCCTTCACGGTCTTGCCCTGCTCCACCGGCGGCTCCTGCTGAAGGCTGCTGTACTGGGTCTCATACCCGTCCTCGTGGGTGATGACCACCGTCACGCCCATGAGGTCGTCATATCGCACCTCCTTCACCACACCGTCGGCGGCGGTCTTCACGGCGTCGCCCTCGTCGGCCTTGATGTCAATGCCGCTGTGGGTCCGCCAGTCCGCCATGGTCTCGTCATACAGCAGTTCCGTCATGCTGAACACCGTCACCGTGGTCCCGTCCAGGGGCGAGCACACCTGGGGCAGCAGTTCCTCGGGCTTCAGGGTCTCCTCCACCGCAGGCTCCGGCTGGGGCGCCTGGGCCTTCTGAATGTCCTCCACCGGCTCCTGGCTCACCACGGGGGCGTCCTTGCCCTCGTCTGCCACCTTCGCCTGCTGCATCAGGGCCAGATACCCGGCCACGCCTACCACCGCCAAGCATAGCACCAGGGCTATGTAGAAGCCCCGGCCACCGAACAGGCCCTTGGCCTTGTCGCGATTCATTCGACTCATTTCGTTCACCTTTCCGGCGGCCATGCGCCGCCCGCCGCAGAGGAACCGGCCTGCGACCACCGAATTTTTTGCAGAAAAAAAATCTCACTGCCTGCATTATGCACAAACAGTGAGATTTTTATACCGTTATGAGAATTTACAAAATATTCAAAATGTCAATAACCTGCGTTTCCCGGAATGGACATCACCGAACGATCAGGCTCTTGCCGTCCATCTCCTCCGGGCAGGCCAGGCCCATCACGTCCAGGATGGTAGGCGCAATGTCTGCCAGGCGGCCCTCCCGCAGCTCGGTGCCCGCGCCGCAGAGGATGAAGGGCACCCGGTTGGTGGTGTGGGCGGTCATGGGGCTGCCGTCGGCCTGCACCATCTGCTCGGCGTTGCCGTGGTCGGCGGTGATCATGGCGATGCCGCCCATCTCCAGCGCAGCGTCTACCACCTTGCCCACGCACTCGTCCACCGTCTCCACCGCCTTGATGGCCGCGCTGAGCACGCCGGTGTGGCCCACCATGTCGCAGTTGGCAAAGTTCAGGATCACCACATCGTAGCTCCCGCTCTTAATGCGCTCCACGCACTTGTCGCAAACCTCATAGGCGCTCATCTCCGGCTGCAAGTCGTAGGTAGCCACCTTGGGCGAGGCCACCAGCACCCTATCCTCGCCGGGGTACTGCTTCTCCACGCCGCCGTTGAAGAAGAAGGTCACATGGGCGTATTTCTCCGTCTCGGCGATGCGCAGCTGGGTCATGCCCAGGGAGCTGAGATATTCGCCCAGACCGTTCTTCACGGCGATGCGGGGCCAGGCCACCAGCACATTGGGCATGGAGGCGTCATACTCGGTGTTGCACACATAGGTGGTGGGGAAGTATTCCCGGGGGAAGCCGTCAAACTCCGGGTCCACCATAGCCCGGGTGATCTCCCGGGCCCGGTCGGGCCGATAATTGAAGAAAATAATGCTGTCGTTGTTGGAAATGGTGCCCTCACTGTCGCAGATCACCGGCTCCACAAACTCGTCCGTCACGCCGCTTTCATAGCTCTTTGCCACGGCGTCCACCGGGTCGGCGTTCTGCACGCCCTCGCCGTAGACCATGGCGTCATAGGCCATTTGCAGGCGCTCCCAGCGCTTGTCCCGGTCCATGGCGTAGTAGCGGCCCATGACGGTGGCGATCTTACCAACGCCGATCTGGGCGCACTTTTCCTGGCACCGGGCCACGAAATTCTTGCCGCTGGTGGGGGACACATCCCGCCCGTCTAAGAATGCGTGGATGTAGACCTTCTCCAGCCCCTTGTCCTTCGCCATTTTCAGCAGGGCCCACAGGTGCTCCACGGTGGAGTGAACGCCGCCATTGGAGAGCAGACCGTACAGGTGCAGGCTGGTGCCCTTTTCCAGGCAGTCGTCCATGGCCTTGTTGTAGGCGGGATTTTTGAAAAACTCGCCGCTTTCAATGGCCCGGCTGATCCGGGGCAGGTCCTGAAACACCACCCGCCCTCCGCCAATGTTGGTGTGGCCCACCTCGCTGTTGCCCATCTGCCCGGCGGGCAGACCCACATCCAGCCCGGAGGCGGAGAGGGTGGTGTGGGCGTTCTCGGCAAAAAGACGGTCCAGCACCGGGGTGTTGGCCAGGGAAACGGCGTTGCCCGCACCGGGGGCGGCCATGCCGAAGCCGTCCATAATAATCAGTACAGTGGGTGATTTATTCATAATGATTCCCTCACTTTTTCCGGCCTGTTACTGGTTGGCCGCGTTGATGATCTCGATGAACTGGCCCGCGTCCAGGGACGCGCCGCCGATGAGGCCGCCGTCGATGTCCAGCTCCGCCAGCAGCTCCCGGGCGTTGGCGGGCTTCATAGACCCGCCATATTGCACGGTGACGGACCGGGCAATGCGGGCGCCGTACAGGTGGCGGATGGTGGCGCGGATAAAGGTGCAGACCTCGGCGGCCTGCTGAGCGGTGGCGGTCTTGCCGGTGCCGATGGCCCACACAGGCTCATAGGCGACGACGCAGCGGCGGGCCTTTTCGGCGGGCACACCGGCCAGGGCGGACTTCACTTGCAGGGCAATGAGCTCCATGGTCACGCCCAGCTCCCGCTGCTCCAGAGTCTCGCCCACGCAGATGATGGGGTGCAGGTCGGCCTCCAGGGCGGCGATGACTTTTTTGTTCACGGAGAAGTCCGTCTCGCCGAACATCTGCCGCCGCTCGGAATGGCCGATGATCACATATTTTACGCCCAGGTCCTTCAGCATATCCGCCGACACCTCGCCGGTGTAGGCGCCGTTTTTCTCATAAAAAACATTCTGCGCGCCGATGGAGACCCGCAGGTCCTTGAAGGCTTTCATGGCGGCGGGGATGTTCACGGACGGGACGCACACCACGATGTCGCACCACTTGGTGCGGGGGAGGAGGCGCTTGAGCTCCTCGGCAAATTTTTTGGTCTCGGAGGCGGTCTTGTTCATTTTCCAGTTGCCTGCGATGATGGTTTTGCGGTATCTGCGATTCATAGTCTTTTCCTTTAACTCCTAATTTTATATTTTATTTTCAGCTTGAAAAAGCGGTGAAAACCGGTGAAAAATCGGTGAAAAACGGTGCAGTTTCGGGGAAACGAAAGTGCATTGCGCGGGGCAGAAACGGGGACAAAAAAGGGACGCTGACGGTGCTGTTTTACTTATCCAGGAGACAGGCAACACCGGGCAGCTCCTTGCCCTCTAAAAATTCCAAAGAGGCGCCGCCGCCGGTGGAGATGTGGGTCATCTTGTCGGCATAGCCAAGCTGCTCCACCGCCGCCGCGCTGTCGCCGCCGCCGATGATGGTGATGGCGTCGGTCTTGCTCAGGGCCTCGGCGATGGCCTTGGTCCCGGCGGCAAATTTTTCAAATTCAAACACGCCCATGGGGCCGTTCCAAATGACGGTGCCCGCGTCCGACACGGCCTGGGTGTAGAGCTTTACGGTCTCTGGGCCGATGTCCAGGCCCTGCCAGCCGTCGGGGATCTCTCCGGCGGCGACCACCCGGGTGTCGGCTTCCGGGGCGAAGCGGTCGGCGATGACGGTGTCCACGGGCAGAAGCAGCTTCACGCCCTTGCCTGTGGCCTTTTTCACCATGTCGTTGGCGTAGTCCATCCAGTCGCTCTCCAGGAGGGAGTTGCCGATCTTGCCGCCCTCGGCGGCGGAGAAGGTATAGGCCATGCCGCCGCCGATGATGATGGTGTCGGCGATCTCCAAAAGGTTATTGATGACGCCGATCTTGGAGGAGACCTTGCTGCCGCCTAAGATGGCAACCAACGGGCGCTTGGGGTTTGCCAGGGCGCCGCCGATGATGCGCAGCTCCTTTTCAATGAGGAAGCCGGACACGGCGGGGAGGTAGTCGGCCACGCCGGCGGTGGAGGCGTGGGCCCGGTGCACCGCACCGAAGGCGTCGGACACATAAATTTCCGCCAGGGAGGCCAGCTTTTTGGCAAAGGCGGGGTCGTTTTTCGTCTCGCCCTTTTCAAAGCGGGTGTTCTCCAGCAGCAGCACCTGGCCGGGCTGGAGGGCGGCGGCCTTGGCTGTGGCGTCCTCGCCCACCACATCGTGGGCGAAAATGACCGGCTGGCCCAAAAGCTGGGACAGGCGCTCTGCCACCGGGGCCAGGGTCAGCTTTTGCAGGGACTTTTCCCACTTTTCCCGGGTGAGGGTGGCGGGGTCTTTGCCCTTTTCGGTCTGCTTTTTCACCCATTTGTCAAAATCGGGCTCGGGCTTGCCCAGGTGGGAGCAGGCGATGACGGCGGCGCCGTGGTCCAGCAGATAGCGGATGGTGGGCAGGGCCGCCACGATGCGCTTGTCGCTGGTGATGGCGCCGGTCTCCTTGTCTTGGGGGACATTGAAATCGCAGCGCAGGAGGACTTTTTTGCCGGAAACATTGACATCGGCAACGGTTTTTTTGTTGTAATTCATATTGTGATCTCCTTGATGGATTGTGATGACGGGATGGGGGGAGGGCGGACAGGGGCGTCCGCTCCTACACGGAAATGGAAGAAATTGCGTAGGGCGGCGTGCCCTCACGCCGCCGCGATGGCGCGGGGATTGACGGGCGGCGGGCTGAGGGCAGCCCGCCCTACGGAGATTTACAAGTAGTGCGGTGTGCGGCGGGACACATGGGTCCCGCCCTACAATGAAATTATAAGACCGCTTGTAGGGCAGGGCCCGCGTGCCCTGCCGGTGGTGCGTGGGAACGGGGCGTCGGGGACGCCGCCCCCTACGGGTGGGTTGCAAGGGGTGCGGTAGTCGGGCCGATGTGGGCATCGGCCCCTACGGAATGGTTTGTAGGGGCGGACGACCCCCTGTCCGCCCGGCGTGGTGGGTTTCCTGGGGGTGCGTAGGGGAGGGGCTTTGCCCCTCCTGCGGGCGGGATAGAACCCCACCCCTACGGATGACAAGGAGTGCGTGGAAGCGGGTCGTCGGGGAAATCGCCGAAGCGCTGCCAGCGGCAGAAGAAGCGAGGCGATTTCGAGGAAATGCTCCGATTGGCGGGCACGATAGTGGCCGCCAATCGGCTGGCACGACGGTGGGCAACCGCCGACTCCTACGGATGTTTACAAGTAGTGCGTGGGCGGGCGACCGCAAGGGTCGCCCCTACGGATTCGTTTGGATATTACGGATTGCCACAGCCAGTGTGCGCACTGGCTTCGCAATGACAGGTTACATATTACAATTATATTATTTACATTATTTTTTCATTTCGCCGGTGCCTAAAAGACCGGGGAAATGGTTTTGACGGAGGGCTTCGTAGGTCAGGATGGCTACGGAGTTGCTGAGGTTCAGACTGCGGGCTTCGGCGCGCATGGGCAGGCGAATACAGCGGTCGTAGTGGGCCCGGCGGAAGGGCTCGGAGAGGCCGGCGGTCTCTTTACCGAAGAAGAGCCAGCAGTCCGGGGAAAATTGGGCTTGGGTATAGTCCTGGGGGGCCTTGGTAGTGGCAAGCCACAGGTCGCCTTTGGCCTCCGGGTGAAGGGCAAAGAGGGCGTCCAGGTTTTCGTAGTCGGACACCTGGACCAGGTGCCAGTAGTCCAGGCCCGCCCGGCGGACGGCGCGTTCGGATATATCGAAGCCCAGGGGGCGGATCAGGTGCAGGCGGCTGCCGGTGGCGGCGCAGGTGCGGGCGATATTGCCGCAGTTTTGGGGAATTTCCGGCTCGACGAGGACGATGTTTAACATGGGGAAGCTCCTTAATGAAGAGGGAAGATGAAAGATGGGGGGGTGGGCGCGTTGCAAGAAATGCGGTACGGCGGGCTGAGGGCAGCCCGCCCTACGGAATGTTACAAGAAATGCGGTGGGGCGGGCCGATGTGGGGAGCGAACTGAGCGCTGCCAGTGGCAGATGAAGCGAAGTGAGCGAGTGGCCGCGGTCAAAATTGGGGGCGCCCGCCGTAAGGCAGCGCAGAAATTTTGGGCACCGCAACAGGGGCATCGGCCCCTACGGGGGGAATGGGGGCATTTTGTGCGCTGAAGATACTTTGCCTATTGTAATGCAATGGAAATGGAAATTCAACCGCAAAATGGGATTTTTTGCGATTTTTTTCTTTGATTTATGATTTTTATGGCCGGAGAGTGCGGATTTTTTCTGGGGGGTATGATTTTTGTGGCGGGAGGGGGCAAAATTTCAGCGTGTCGAAAAAGTCTTTTCGCCCCGCTGCCTAAGCTTTTGAAACTTTGAAAAAGTTTCAAAAGCTATTGAGACTGTCGAAAAACCCTCCAGGTTTTTCCGACAAAAGGCTTGCAGTCTGCTGCGCGCATAATT
>CAVJNL010000090.1:0-6662 GCA_963650985.1 Clostridium sp. CAG:413 | reverse complement strand
ACCAGTATACCGCAATAGGAGGTTTTTCTCATGCTAAAGCTATTTTTCTTCCCCCTGTAGAACTGGGGGTTTATTTCCACGCCTGAAGGCACCAATCAATAGTTTTTGAAACTTTTTCAAAGTTTCAAAAACTTAGGCAGCGGGGCGAAAAGACTTTTTCGACACGCTGAATCGCCCCTGAGGGGGCGATTTTTATGTCCATATCAAACTTCAACAACGGTGTCCTCCTCGGCCACGCGCTCCTCCGCGGGGGCGTTAAAGGGCCGGGCCAGCACCTCGGGCTTTCGCAGGATGCGGCGGAAGTCGTGGCAGAAGGCCGCGTATTCGTACCCGGTGCAGATGCGCTCGTCCATGACGATGCCCAGGGGCATCATCTTGCGGCGCAGGTCCCCGGCCATGTAGTTGGGCACGGGCTTGCCCATGCACACAAAGACGCTGGTGGTGCCGAACTCGTAGCAGTGGTGGTGGATGTAGCTGGTCTTGATGGAGGCCAGGTTGGTGATAAAGAGGCTGGTGTGGAAGGGAGAGAGGTCAATGACCTTCCGGGGCAGCAGGCCGTGCTTATCTAGAAAATAGGCCAGGCCCACCACAAACCGGGGCAGCCCCGGCACGGAGAACATGAACCGGGCGAAGTGGTCGGTGCCGTTGCTCTGGGCCGTCTCCCGGTTGGCGGCGATGACGGTCTTGATCTTCTCGTTCACGGTGAACACCGTGTCCTCCGGCTCCAGGTAAATTTTCAGCGTGGTCTCGCTGGGGGAGCCGTCCGCCAGCTTTTTCATAATGACGAAGGACACGCAAAAGTGGTTGCGCTTGTAGATCTTGCGGTTCATAACAAAGTAGTTCAGCTTGGGATTTTCCAGCGTGGCCTTGTAGTAGGCGGAGATGATGACGCTCATGTGGTTCAGCCGCACGCCGGCGCGGCGCAGGTCGCGGATGAAGGCCTTGATGACCTCCTCGTCGATGTTTTCCGTGATGGTGTTCCAGGCGTCGTAGCGCTTGGGCATGATGTAAGGGATGGCCGCCACCAGGGGCGGCAGGTCTTTCACGCGGGTGCCGTCGGGACGCATAGTTAGTCCCCCTTTCCGAATTCTTAACTCCAGTATACAGGGAAAATGTGGGAATGGCAACAGTTTTCTATGTTTTTTCGCCCATCCGTCGGGCAAACCGCAGCACATTCCCCGCCGTAAAGGCCAAATGCGTCCGGGCCAGGGGCAGGGCCTCATCCAGAGGCATGGGCGCGGGATTGATGGGGAAAATGGCGGTGACGCCCGCGTCGTAGGCGGCGTCCATGCCCGTCTCGCTGGCCCCCACCAGGGCCGCCACGGGTACGCCCAGGGCACGGGCCCGCCGGGCCACGCCGATGACCACCTTGCCCCGGAGGCTTTGGCTGTCCAGCAGCCCCTCTCCGGTGATGACCAAGGTGGCGTCCGCCGCCAAGCGGTCAAAGTCCGTCAGGTCCAGCACCGTCTCAATGCCCATTTGCAGCTTCGCCCCCAAAAAGGCCACGCTGCCCGCACCGAAGCCGCCCGCCGCCCCGCCTCCGGGCAGGGTCAGCAGGGAAAGCCCCAGGTCTTTTTCGATGACTTCCGCCAAGTGCGCCAGGCCCTGGTCCAGCAGTCGGACGGTGGCCGCGTCCGCGCCCTTTTGAGGCCCAAACACCGCCGCCGCGCCGCTCTCGCCGCACAGGGGATTGTCAATGTCGCACATGGCCGTGACCTGAGCCTCGCGCAGGGCGGGCAAAAGTCCGTCCACGCGGATGTGGGCAATGCGCCGGAGCGTCCTGCCCACGGGCACAAAGGCTTGGCCGTTCTCGTCCAAAAACTCCACGCCCAAAGCCGCCGCTGCGCCGCAGGCGCCGTCGTTGGTGGCGCTGCCCCCCAGGCCCAGGATGATGCGCTTTGCCCCGCGTCCCAAAGTGTGGGTGATCAGCTCCCCCACGCCGTAGGTGGTGGCGTCGGCCACCCGGCGGTCGTCCCCCACCAGGGGCAGCCCCGCCGCCGCGGCCATCTCAATAACAGCGGTTTTCCCGTCCGGCAAAAGCCCATAGTGGGCGGTGATGGCCCGCCCGTAGGGATCCCGGCAGGCCACGGCCACCCTTTCCCCGCCCAGGGCGGTAAGAAAAGCGTCCACCGTGCCCTCGCCGCCGTCGGCCACGGGGATGGCGCACACCCGCGCCCCCGGGTCCAGACGGCCTATTTCCCGGGCAATAATGCCGCAAATTTCCGCCGAGGACAGGCATCCCTTGAAGGAGTCGGGGATCAGCACATATTTACGCATGATATGCCCTCCTGTGCAAAAAATTCAGTGTCCCAGTCGGTCCCGGCGTCGGTTATAGAGGAACATTCCAATGCCCGCGCCGCAGATAAGCACATAGCCCACCACGCTCCAGCCGTCGGGTATCTGCTGGAAGAAGATGTACCCCAGGGTGGCGGCAAAGAGGATCTGAGAGTAGTCGTAGACGCTGATCTCTTTGGCCGGGGCGCAGAGGTAGGCACAGGTGATGCCGAACTGCCCGATGCAGGCGGCAGCGCCGCACAAAAGCAGCATCAATAGCTGGTGGTCCGTGAGCTGCACGGGGCTGAGCAGGAAAAACGGCAGCGTCAGCAGCGTGGAAAATAGGGAGAAGTAGAACACGATCCGCAGGCTGTTTTCGCCCCGGCCGCCCAGCTTGCGCACAAAGGTATAGGCCAGCCCCGCCGCCGCGCCGCTGATGAACCCCGCCAGCGACGGCACGAAGGGCACCCCCTCAAACCCGGGCTTGATGATGAGCACGCTCCCCAGCAGCGCCGTCAGCACCCCCGCGATCTGCACGGCGGTGGGCCGTTCCTTCAGCAGAAAAACGGAGAAAATAATGGCGAAAAACGGCGAGAGCTTGTTGAGCATGTTGGCATCCGCCAGCACCAGATGGTCCACAGCGTAAAAGTTCAGCAGCAGCCCAATGGTGCCGAAAACGGCCCGCCCGGCCAAAAACGGCCAGTTGCCCTTGCCTGGCTTTAGCGGCACCCGTCGCACGGCCAGCAGCACGCTCACCAAAATCAGGGCCACAAAGTTGCGGAAAAAGGCCTTCTCCGCCGTGGGCACGTCTCCGGCCAGGCGAATGAACACCGTCATCATGGAAAAGCCAAAGGCCGCAAACAAAATGCACGTAATGCCCTTGGTGCGCCGGGAAATTTTTCTCATGGAAAATCAGGCTCCTTTGGATTATAAGCAGAAAAATTAAACGAAAAAATTAAGCAGAAAAAGCACCCTTGGAGGGATGCTTCTGCGCAGGTTACAATTTTCGCTTTGACAGCGCGGTGGCGGGGCCGTCCACATATTTTTCCACCACCGTGAACACCAGCACCGTCAGCGCGGCGTTGGGCAGCGGGCAGAACAGCCCCGGATTCGTCATGGACACCATCAGCATCCCCAGGTAGTATAGCCCCGCCATGTAGCAGACCTCCCGGTCGTGCAGCAGCAGCCGCAGCCGGTCCGCCAGCAGCAGAGCGTAGGCTGCCACGCCCACGATGCCCATGCTGCCCATGACCTGCAAAATGGCGTTGTGATAAAACACCATGCTCCCGGGCACCCCGGCGAAAAGGTCGGTGTTTTTCTGGTTGCCCAGGCCGATGCCCAGCAGCGGGTGGTTAAAAAAGTCCGCAAAGCCACGATCCAGCAGCAGCCAGCGCTCCTCCGTGGGGCTGATGAAGTGGTCCGGGTCGCCCCGGGCGCCAAAGAACATCTCATACACCTGGGAGCCAAACAGGGCCATGGCCGCCGTCACGGCCACCACGATAGCCAAAAACACCCACAGAGATAAATACCCCCGCTTCACCAGGTAAATAAAGCCCAGCAGCACCATCACCGCCCCGAAAAGCAGGGCGCTGCGGCTGCCCGAGAAGAACATGGCCGCGCACCACAGAAACACCGTAGCCAAATGCCGCCGGTCCCGCCCGGCCATGTAAAACACCGCCGGCAGGGTGGAGACCAAAATGGTGGCGGCAAAGTTGCGGTAGGGGATGCCCGGCAGCTCCCAGCACTTGGCAAACTCCGCCCAGTGGTGCAGGTAGTAGCACCCCACGGCCAGCACCATAGCCAGGCCCAGGGTGTAGAGCATCTGCATCAGGCGGTAGAGCAGGTCGTAGCTCCGGGGCATCTCCAGCTCCGAGCGCAGCAGCAGATAGGCGGCCAGCAGCCCCGCCCCCAGGCCCAAAGCGTAGTAAATGGACAGGGGAGAGAAGTACTGCGCCGCCGGGATGAAGCCCACGCCGCCCAGTATTGTGGCGATGGACACCGCCACCAGCCCCCGGACGCTGCGCCCGGCCACCAGCGGCTTTTTCCAGCGGATCAGATGCACGATCAGCCCGCCGATGATCAGCGCCGCCAAAGGCGCGCAGGGCAGGAAAACCGTCAGGTCCTTATATTGCAGGGTGGACAGCAAAAATATCAGCAAAAACGGCAGCGCCGCCGCCAAAATATCCCGGCAGAACAGAAGCGTCCAGGCGCAAAGCACAGCCAGCGCCACCGTAGACGGCACCACATTCCCCGTCACCATAGACACCGCCGTCACCGCCAGCATCATGGCAAAATAGAGGTTGGTGCCCCAAAAATATTCGGTTTTCTCCGTCAAACGTCCCCAAAAGGAGCCGGAAGCAGCTCGCGTCATAAAAAGCGGATTCTCACTTTCAAAAGCCCGCAGGCCTATATAATAAGGTATCGCATCCAATCGGAAAGCTACTCTACCATATCATTTTACAGCCGGAAAGTCAATTCTTTTCTGCCGGTGTGGAGCGGCAGCGGACTTATTCCGACTCTAGCAAACATACCGTCTCGACAGATGCCCCGCATTCATCAAATTGTGTGAGCATCTTTTGCTCAATGGGAAACTTGTACGCGATCGCCTTTACAAAGCGTTTCTGCGTCTTTTGTTCCTCACGCGGGAACAACTCAACCTCGGAAATCAGGTATTTCACAAGGTCGCGCCGCTCCGCTGCATTCATTCTATCATAGATTGCGTCAAAAGACGAGAGGATTCCGATCATAGATTGCACTGACATTTGTTCACTTTCTAGAGTTGCCTTTTTCATCATGCTCTCTTGCAGCAGATCCTCCGCTTTATAAATCTGGTCATAGAGATCATTCAGGCGGCGCGTCATATCTGCGCGGCGGCGCTCTGCATACTTATCATTTGGGGCAATGCGGTCAATATCCTGTTCCAAGCTGTCACGGCTGCGCTGTAAAGCGGATAGCTGCTTTTTATAGGCGCTAATATCATTTTCAACCTCGGTCAAATCCACGGCGGTCATCACCTTTTCCTGCAAATCCTTGATAAACTGCGGATTGCGGACAATCTTCCGGGTGTACTCCATCACCTCGTCCTCAACCTGACTGGCTACCACGCCGTTTCTGCGGCATACCGTAGTTCCCTTGTGCTTTGCCGTATAGGAGCAGATATAGGATTCCGTGCGGCGCTCGGTACCGTCCTGGTTAGTCCACTTTGTAATGCCAATGTGCATAGGTGCGCCGCATTGCGGGCATTTTACGATCCCGGACAACAGATGCGCGTTATGCTGACCGATGTTGTGAGTGCCTTTCTTGCCACGGATGGCTTTGATCTCCTGTACCCGGTCAAAATCTTCTTTAGAAACAAACGCCTCGTGGGAAATTGTCTCGCTCAGAATATACTCCGCCTGCTTCACAAGCCGGTACTTATTATCTTTACCGGGGGACTTTCTCCGTCCGCCGTTTGCCCCAGGCCATGTGCCCTGTATAGATCGGGTTGCCAAGCATCCTCTTAATGTGGTCAGAGCTCCACTCTCCATAGCTGGGGCGGCTCGCGTTCTTTGCCGGGGGAGGACGAACATAACCGTTTCGATTGAGATAACCCGAAATTGCCGCGTACCCCATGTTGCGGTTCAGGAGCATATCAAAAACGAGCTGCACGACGGCCTTTTCTTTCGGGACAGCCTCCAATTTTCCTTTGCTATTTCCATTGTCCTTTACCAAGCGATAGCCATAGGGCGCAAACCCGCCGTTCCAGCCGCCGGACTTTGCTTTTTCCTCGCGCCCCAAAAGGCTCTGTGCAATGATGTTTTCACGCTCCAACTCGGCTACGGCACCGAGAATGGTGATCATCATTTTTCCCATGGAGGTTGAAGAATCCAGCCCATCTTCTACGCACATCAGGTGAACGCCGTATTTCATAATGAACTCAAGGGAGTTCAGCACATCCCGCGCATTCCGACCAAACCGCAATAATTTATAAACCAACACATAGTCTGTGTGCGCTTTCCCGCTCTGAATGTCATCCAGCATTCGCTGAAACTCCGTCCACCCTTCAATGCTCTTGCCGCTTTTACCTTCTTCAACATAGGTATCAAGAACAGTCATACCTCGGCGCTCGGCGCACTCAGCCAAATAGCGCTTCTGCCCATCCAGACTATACCCCTTTACCTGACGCTCACTGCTGACGCGGATATAGATAACACACGATTTGCCCTCTTTCGTATTGTACATAGATATGACCATTCCTTTCCGCTGCGCTGGAAGGCGCCAAAGGGGATGAAACACAGCACCCCTAACGCAGCAAGTCAAAATTTGTCAGAATGTACTTGAGGAAGAAGGCACACTATCGTCGCCGGGGCATTGTAGAACGCCGCCAGCAGGTAGGCTTTGATGTTGCC
>CAVJNL010000089.1:0-6856 GCA_963650985.1 Clostridium sp. CAG:413 | reverse complement strand
GTCAGCTCACCGGTATGCGCGGCCTGATGGCCAACACCGCCGGTAAGACCATCGAAATTCCCATCAAGGCCAACTTCCGTGAGGGCATGTCCGTGCTGGACTACTTCACCTCCTCCCGTGGCGCCCGTAAGGGCCTGGCCGATACCGCCCTGCGTACCGCCGACTCCGGCTACCTGACCCGCCGCATGGTGGATGTGTGCCAGGATGTCATCATCCGCGAGGACGACTGCGGCGTGGGTAAGGGCATCGTTGTCTCCGAGATCGAGGAAAACGGCCAGGTCATCGAGAAGTTCTCCGAGCGCCTGAAGGGCCGCTTCCCCGTCCGCGACATCCTGAAGCCCGGCACCGACGAGGTGCTCATCTCCAAGGACCACATGATGACCGAGGACGATGCTGCCCTGCTGGAGAAGTTCGACATTCACTCCGCCGAAATTCGCACCGTGCTCACCTGCAAGGCCCACAGCGGCATCTGCGCCAAGTGCTACGGTATGAACCTGGCTACCTCCAAGCCCGTTGGCCCCGGCGAAGCCGTGGGTATCATCGCGGCCCAGTCCATCGGTGAGCCCGGTACCCAGTTGACCATGCGTACCTTCCACACCGGCGGCGTGGCCGGCGGCGACATCACCCAGGGTCTTCCCCGTGTGGAGGAGCTGTTCGAGGCCCGCAAGCCCAAGAAGATGGCCACCCTCTCCGAGATCGCCGGTAAAGTCCGCTTCGAGGATGCCGCCAAGGGCAGCCTGCTGAATATCATCGTCACCGCCGACGACGGCGACACCCGCACCTACTCCATGCCCCACACGGGCCTGCAAGTGAAGGACGGCGATGTGATCGAGAAGGGCAAGCAGCTCCAGGACGGTGCCCTGAACCCCCACGATGTCCTGCGCATCCGCGGCGCCAGCGCTGTGCATAACTACCTGATCCAGGAAGTTCTGAAGGTGTATCGTCAGCAGGGCGTGGACATCAACGATAAGCATATCGAAGTCATCGTCCGCCAGATGATGCGCAAGGTCCGCGTGGAGGAGGCAGGGGATACCAACCTGCTCTCCGGCGCCATGGCCGATGTGCTGGAGGTGGATCTGGAGAACGCCAAGGTCCGCGAGCGCATCGCCGCCGGCGAAGTGAACGCCGAGACCGGCGAGCCCCTCAAGGAAGCCACCTATACCCAGCTTCTCATGGGTATCACCAAGGCCTCCCTGGCCACTGATTCCTTCCTCTCCGCCGCCTCCTTCCAGGAGACCACCAAGGTCCTCACCGAGGCCGCCATCAAGGGCAAGGTAGACCACCTGGTGGGCCTGAAGGAGAATGTTATCATCGGTAAGCTGATCCCCGCCGGTGCCGGCCTCAGCGCCTACCGCCGCTTCGCGGAAGAGTTGGTCCCCGAACCCGAAAAGGATGAGCCCGAGCACAAGGCGCAGATCATCTCCAACGCCGTAGCCGCCGCCCACACCGAGGACTGACGGCAAAAGCGATCCCCCACAGGGGAACCGATAATAAATCGGCATAAGCAACCCGCCCCCACAGGAGGCAAATTGCAAACCAATAAAAAGCAATCAGCCTCCACCGGGGAACCGATCACAAAGTCGGCAAACGCAAGATCTTCCATTGAAGATAAAGCACAAACCGACAAAACCCAATAGCCCCCCACCGCGGAGAAGCCCCCCTTCTCCGCTCATCCCCCCCCAAGCCCCCGCCCACCCCGGCGGGGGCTTTCTTATACCCAAAATCACAAATCTTCCACACAAACCCCATGTCATTGCGAGACCAGTGACCGATGTCACTGGTCGTGGCAATCCGTAACCCCCGTCCCCTAAAAAAGGCTCCCCTGCGTAAGGGGAGCTGTCACGGCAAAGCCGTGACTGAGGGGTCGACTACCGCACCCCTTGTCCCGTAAATGCCTCCGGCGGGGCACTTTCTGTCACCAGCGACAGAAAGTACCCAAAGAACGCCGCCAAAACCAATGGTTTTGGATTCCTTGCGCGGGCGAGGTGCGGAAAGTGTCGGAACCTTTCACCCCGCGAATAAAACAGTGCAAATCCGTGCCGTGCTTTCGCACTGTCTCAGGCTCTATTCACCGCGACGCGCTCCGCGCTTGTGCTGCCCGTCCAAACAGGGATATTATGTCCGTCTACCGACAGGCGGGGCAGAGCCCCGCCCCCACGAAATTCTATCGCTAAACCCTCCGCAGGGGCGACCCTCGCGGTCGCCCGCCCGGGCTACCACCGTAACTCTTGTGACTGCGTAGGGGCGGACGCCCCTGTCCGCCCGCCCCACCGCACCCCTTGTCCCCCCAAAAAAACCACGCCGCCCGCGCCCCGGAGGTCCCTCCCCCGGCCGCACAGGCGGCGTATAAAACTTTCCCTTATTTCCCCCGCCGTTTCTTGGCGAAGGCTTCCTTTTTCCGCTGGGGCATTTTTCCCTTCTGCCCCGGGCTCTCCGCCCGCTTGTGGCGGAAATTCCCGCCCCGGGCCCGCTCCCGACGCTCCGGCGCCCGCAGCTCCTCCGGCTTCTTGCCGAAATATTTCTCCCCCTTTTGGGGCCGGATCAGACACCTGTCCTCGTACCCAATGAGGTCCGTCCGCTCCGCCTTCTCCAGAGCCTCAATGACCAAAGGCCGCAGGTCCTTCCGCCCCCACTGGAGCAGCGCCCGCTGCAAAGCCTTCTCGTGAGGGCTCCGGGCCACATACACCTCCGTCATGTCCCGGGGGTCAATGCCCGTGTAATACATGCAGGTGGAAATGGTCCCCGGCGTGGGGTAAAAGTCCTGCACCTGCTCCGGCAAATGCCCGGTCCTGTGCAAAAACTCCGCCAGGCGCACGCTGTCTCCCAGGGTGCAGCCCGGGTGCGAAGACATAAGATACGGCACCAAATACTGCTCCCTGTAATCCGCCTCGTTGAGCCTCTGATACTTGCGCCAAAACCTCTCAAACACATCGAAATGGGGCTTGCCCATGTAGTCCAGCACCGAGGCAACGCAGTGCTCCGGGGCCACCTTCAGCTGCCCGCTGATGTGGTAGTCCACCAGCTCCTTGAAAAAATCCTGGTTCTTGTCCTGGAGCATGTAGTCATACCGGATCCCGCTGCGGACGAACACCTTCTTCACCCCCGGCAGCCTGCGCAGCCGCCGCAAAAGCTCCGTGTACTCCGTGTGGTCAGCGTCTAGATTCTTACACGGCTCCGGGGCCAGACAGCTCCGATTCTTGCAGCACCCGTGCTTCTTCTGCCCCAGGCAGGAGGCGTGACGGAAATTGGCCGTAGGCCCGCCCACATCGTGGATGTACCCCTTAAACTGCGGGTCGTGGGTGAGAATTTCAGCCTCCCGCAGAACCGACTCAATGCTCCGGGAGGTGACCATCCGCCCCTGGTGAAAGGTCAGCGCACAGAAGCTGCACCCGCCGAAGCACCCCCGGTTGTGGGCAATGGAAAACCGCACCTCCTCGATGGCCGGGACGCCCTGGGCGTACATAGGATGCACCTCCCGCACAAAGGGCAGGTCGTAGAGCTTGTCCAGCTCCTCCCGGGGCAGGGGCCGCTGGGGCGGGTTCACAATGAGATACCGCCCCTCACAGGGCTGCACTATGCCGCACCCCCGAATGGGGTCGTTCTCGTCATATTGCAGCTTCGTGGCCTGGGCGTAGGCCCGCTTGTCCTCCCGCACACTCTCGTAGGAGGGCACGGTCACAGGCCGATACATACACTTTTCCGGGCTTTGGCTCAAAAACGCCGTCCCGCGAATATCGGTAATATCCCCCACGGGCACTTTCTTAGAAAGTCGCCGGGCGATCTCCTTGGTGGCCGTCTCCCCCATGCCATACACCAGCAGGTCCGCCGGTGCGTCAAAGAGAAGGGGCCGGCGCACCTTGTCGTCCCAGTAGTCGTAGTGGGCGAACCGCCGCAGTGATGCCTCCAGCCCGCCGATGATAATGGCCGTGTCGCCGCCGAAGGCCTCCCGGGCCCGGTTGGCATACACGATGGTCGCCCGGTCGGGCCGGCAGCCCATCCTGCCCCCGGGGGAGTAGAGATCCTTGTCCCGCCGTCGCTTGGCAACAGAATAGTGGGCCACCATGCTGTCCAGGTTGCCCCCGCCGATGAACACCCCATACCGGGGCTTTCCCATCTCGGCGAAAGCGGTGCAGTCGTGCCAGTCCGGCTGCGCCAGCACCGCCACCCGGTAGCCCTCCGCCTCCAAAAGCCGTGCGATCAGCGTGCTTCCGAAGCTGGGGTGGTCGATGTAGGCGTCGGCCATCACCACTAGAAAATCGTAGTAATACCAGTCCCGCGCCCGCATATCCTCCCGGCTCACCGGCAGAAATTCCGTTCCTCTCATGCCATCTCTCCGTATCCTATGTAAAGATCCATGTCGCCCTCCGGCGTTTTTTCAAACCCGTACCGGCGGAAAAATCCCTCGGTTTTCTCGTCCGGGCAGCGCAGCCGAAGGTGCTCCACGCCCTTCTCCCGGTAATACTGCACCGCCTGCCCCAAAGGCCCAATGCCCCGGTTCAGACCCCGCCAGGAGGGCAGCAGCCCGTACCAGCCGATCCAGCCCACCCCCGGCTCCTTCTCCGGCAGCAGCTGCACGCCGCCCGCCAGCTCGCCACTGTGCAAAACGGCAATACCCTCGCCCTCCGGCCCGATGCCCAACTCTTTCCGCTGCGCCTCCGTCATGGGCAGATAGTATATGTCGCCCTCCAGCATCCGCTCGTCCTTCCACCACTTCTGCTTGGCAAAGGTGGATAGATGCGCGTCCACCAGATGATGGTTGTCGTCCCGGTACAGCACCGCGAACCCGTCCTCGTCATACTCCAGCAGGGAGATGGCCGTGTTGTCCCCGTGGGGGGTGCTGCCTAGCTGGCTGAGGGGATAGCCCTCCAGGGTGCCCAGCACCATCCACAGTGCCGACCCGTGGCTGAATACCGCCACCGTCTTGCCGTCGTTTTCCTGTGCGATCTTTGTCAGCGCCGGAAGAAACCGATCCAGCACCTGCCGGGCCGTCTCGCCCCCGGGCACCTGCCAGCGGTCTAAGTGTCGGTTGAAGTCCGCAATGCGTTCCTCGTCCTCCATCCGAAGCTGCTGCCAGGTGCGGCCCTCCCAAACGCCCATGTTCACCTCCCGCAGATTCGGGTCCGTGTGCAGGGGCAGGTGCCGGGGCAGATACACCGCCGTGGCCGTGGTGCGGGTGCGGAACAGGTCGCTGCTGTACACCGCGTCAATGTGAATATGCGCAAACCGCTGCTGCAAGGCCGCGATCTGCTTGTAGCCCCGGGCGGTGATGAGCCCGTTGTAGTGTCCATGGGCAATGCGGTAGAGGTTCCCCTCCGCCTCCGCGTGCCGTACCAAATAAATGCGGGTCATGGCTTTCTCCTTATAGCACCTGAATGATTTTCTTCATAGCGGCAACAGCCTCCTGCGCGGCGGCAGCCATGTCCGGGGCGTATTGAATCTCCTCGTCTGCGATCATCGCCCCGTGGCCGAACTCGTCAAAGGCCGGGTAGGCGTTGTCCCCGTCGCAGCAGGCCAGCAGCAAAAAGGTGTCCTTCAGCCGCTTGCGCAGGTCCTTGATGTCCAGGCTGTACCCGGTCTCCACCATGGCCGCCGCGCCGAACCGCGCCGCCTGCTCCCCGGCGGCCAAAAACACCCGCCGATCCCCGGCCATGAGGTTCTGCACCGATCCGGCCCCGGCGTCCCGGGTCCGCAGCACGGCGAACACCGCCTTGTCCTCCCCCGGCGCGCAGCTCTCCGCGCTCCCGTAGGGCAGCACCGTCGCGCCGTCCGCGTTCACGCCGCCACGCAGCCACGGCTCCACCCCGGCACACCGGGCGTCCACGATGGTGTACATCCCCTGGCTTTTCGCCATGTTCACCAGGTTCGCCAGCACATCCAGCCCCATAAAGCCCTGCTGAAGATACGACTCCGCCCGCATGATCACCGCCGGCAGCAGCTCCGCCGTCTGGCTGATGGCCTGGCTCCCGTGGTAGCGCAGGGCCTCCGCGTGGGCCATGGGGCACTCGCCGTACAAGTCCACAAAATTTTTCAAAAACTTCCCGTCCAGCCGCTCCGACTTGGGGTCCAGCACCAGCGCCACCGGTGTCTTCCGGCGGCGGATGCACGCTTGCAGGCGCTCTATCGACATAAGAAAACTCCTTTAATTTTAATGTATCATAATATTATAACGCTTGCGGCGGAATTTGGCAACGCCCTCGAAGTATTTTCGCTATAAACCGGGGAATACTGACGGCGTGGACAAAGGAGTGAAACGAAAATGTGTAAAAAAGGATTCCTCTGCGGCATGGCCATCGGTGTCGTGGTGGGCGTTACCGCCGAATTGGTGGCCTGCCCCCGGCCCAAATGTCGCAAGACCGCCGTGGGCCAAGCCATGCAGCGCATGGGCAACGCCCTGGACAGCGCCATGGTCACCGTGGCGAAAAAGCTGGATTGACCCCCGGCGCCCCGACCCGTGGACATGGCCCCTGCCCCCAGGAGCCATGTCCACAATTTGTTGCATTTTTTGCTATTTATGTATTGACAATGTGCAAAATTTTGGTATAATAATCTTTGCTGTTCGCAGCAAAAAAAGAATATGCAGTGGTATCGAAGAGGTCATAACGAGCACGACTGGAAATCGTGTTGTCGTCAAAAGCGGCACGAGGGTTCGAATCCCTCCCACTGCGCCATGAAAAAAGACAGATCCCGAATGCTGCGGACTGATAACGAAGTATTAAACAGAACCAGTTATCAGGCGTAGCAAGGACAAGGAAAATCACCAAGATTAGTCTATCGCAGACTTTTCTTGGTGATTTTCTTTTTGATCCACACATTCGATTACTGATGCTCTCTCCGCTATAATGATTGCAGAAAGGAA
>CAVJNL010000088.1:0-6884 GCA_963650985.1 Clostridium sp. CAG:413 | reverse complement strand
CTCCCCATCGGAGTTTTTTCAATCTAAAAGTGTTGCACTTGCTTGACAATCTGCCCTGGCACGACGAAGCCGTAACTGAGGGGTCGTCACCCGTAAATTCGTTCATATAATAAAACTATAACCATAAAGGAGACCTGACCATGTATCTGTATAATTCCGCCACCCACAAGAAAGAGGAGTTCCAAACCCACACTCCCGGCCATGTGGAGATGTACACCTGCGGCCCCACCGTCTACCACTTTGCCCACATCGGCAACCTCCGCAGCTACATCATGGAGGATGTGCTGGAGAAGTACCTGCGCTACGCCGGGTACGATGTGAACCGCGTCATGAACATCACCGATGTGGGCCACCTGACCTCCGACGCCGACGAGGGCGAGGACAAGATGCTCAAGGGTGCCCGCCGTGAGCACAAGACCGTCATGGAGATCGCCCAGTACTACACCGACGCCTTCTTCGAGGACTGCCGCAAGCTGAACATCAAGCGCCCCGATGTGGTCCAGCCCGCCACCGGTCTCATCGACGACTATATTAAGATCATCACCAAGCTCCTGGACACCGGCTACGCCTATGTAGCCGGCGGCAATGTCTACTTCGACACCTCCAAGCTGGAGCGGTACTATATCTTCAACGATCACAACGAGGAGGACCTGGCCGTGGGCGTCCGCGAGGGTGTGGAGGAGGACACCAACAAGCGCAATAAAAACGATTTTGTCCTCTGGTTCACCAAGTCCAAGTTCGAGGACCAGGCCCTGAAATGGGATTCCCCCTGGGGTGTGGGCTACCCCGGCTGGCACATTGAGTGCTCCGGCATCTCCATGAAGTATAACGGCGAGTACCTGGACCTCCACTGCGGCGGCGTGGACAACGCCTTCCCCCACCACACCAACGAGATCGCCCAATCCGAGAGCTACCTGGGCCATCCCTGGTGCCCCCACTGGTGCCATGTGGCCCACCTGAACACCGAGGGCGGCAAAATGAGTAAGTCCAAGGGCGAGTTCCTCACTGTTTCTCTGCTGGAGCAAAAGGGCTACGATCCCCTGGCCTACCGCTTCTTCTGCCTGCAAAGCCACTACCGCAAGAGCCTGGTGTTCTCCTGGGAAAATCTGGATAATGCCACCGTGGCTTTTAATAAGCTGATCGCTAAGATCGCCGCCTTGGACCCCAACGACGGCCCCGTGGACGAAGCCGCCGCCGCGGAGCTGAAGGCGAAATTCACTAAGGCCATGGATAACGATCTGAACACCTCCATGGCTGTGACGGTGCTCTACGATGTGCTCAAGGCCAAGACAAGCGGTGCCACCAAGTGCGCCGTGCTGGAGGGCTTCGACAGCGTCTTGGGTCTGAAGTTGCTGGAAAAGGCCGCCGATCAGCGCAAGAAGCAAGCCCAGATGGCCGCCCAGCCTGCTACCTTCACCGTTATCAGCGCGAGCGGGGAGGAGGACACCCTGGTGGAGGCCCTGATCCGCCAGCGCCAGGACGCTAAAAAAGCCAAAAACTACGCCGAAGCCGACCGCCTCCGTGACGCCCTGAAAGAAATGGGCGTAGAAGTTACTGACATCCCCGGCGGTGCCAAGTGGAAGCGCATCTAAACCAAATAAATCGTAAACAAGCGCCCGGACCCACCCTCCGGGCGCTTTGCCATATTTTGCCACATATACCATTATAAATATAATGGATGGGCGGACACCCCTGCCCACCCATCCCCGGTAAAAAATGTAGGGCGGGGTGCCCTCACCCCGCCGCCGATCTTGCGCCGCACTTCTTGAAACCATTCCGTAGGGGCGACCCTCGCGGCCGCCCGCACCGCACCCCATAAAACTCGTACAGGCGGGATTCCACCCCGCCCGTACCATGATTTACTCTACTTTTTCTTCTTCGGCCAATTCGCCACCGTCACAAACACCAAGATCACCACGACACCCACCGCCTGCACCGGGGTGAACGGGTCCCGCAGCAACAGCACCCCCGCCAGCACCGACACTACCGTGCCGATGTTGCCGATGAGGGACGCTTCGGAGTTGGTCAGTGTGCCGTTGGCGTAGTTCAGCAGCCCGTAAGCGCCCACCGAGGACACAGCCCCCAAAAACCACACGCTGCCCCAAAAGGCTCCGGACCGCAGTGCCGGGAGAAACAGCTCCGCCATCTGCCCCCACCCCTGGATCAGCGCCGCCGGGACGAACACGATCATGCCCATCAGGAACATCACATAAGTCACCTCCAGCGGGCTGAACCGCTGGGATGCCCGCCGGCTCAGGGCGTAGTACCCCACATCGCACACCAGCGTCATCAGCAGGCACACGAAACCCAGGAAGCTCAGCCGGCTCTCCCCGCCCGTCTCCACCAGGGCCACTCCCGCCACGCAGGCCACGGCGCACACCACCTGCACCTTGGTCACGCGCTCGTGGCTCACGAACACATCCACCAAAATGCAGATCACCGGCACCACCGCCAGCACCGTCCCCGTGACGGCGGAGGAGGTATATATAATACTATAATTTTCAAACACCAGGTAAAAAACCGGCTGCACCAGCCCCAGCAGGATCAGCCCGCCCAGGGGCTTGCCCTTCAGGGAAAAGGAGAACCAGGCCCGTCCCCGGACGCGCCCCACCAGGGCGTTGACCCCCACCACCGCCGACAAAGTGATCACCGCCGCGATGAACCGGCAGCACAGCAGAACCATCGGCTTCGCGATAGACAGGGCAATGCTGGAAAACATAAAGCTGAACCCGAAGATCACAAACGCAACGCACGCCATCAGCACGGCCACCATATGCCTGCGGGAATCGGACATGAAAACACAACCTTTTTCATCAAAATCAACACTATACTACCACGGAAAACCAAAACCCGCAAGTGCATAAATCCCGCCCCGCCGCATATACTGTCAGGTATATAAAAAACGAGGAGGTAAGCACCGTGGAACAGGAAAAGAAAGACATAGACGACATGATCTATGAAGACGAATGGCAAATCAGCCAGCGGTAAATGAAATAGGATGAATCGTCCTAAAATAAAAATAAAATTCTCGTCTCGCCTCCCAAAAGGCTCCCCTGCGTAAGGGGAGCAGTCACGGCGAAGCCGTGACTGAAGGGTCGGCCCCGGCACCCCTTGTAACGACCCATAACGGCGGGGTGTGGTCACCCCGCCTTACAACCTACTTCCGTAGGGGCGACCCTCGCGGTCGCCCGCAGGCGGGGCAGAGCCCCGCCCCTACGCACCCTCGTAAACAAACCTATCACCCCTAACAAAAGAACGCCGGGCCGCTGCATATTCTCGCAGCGGCCCGGCGTCCGAAAGGGGGGTAAGGGGGTATCTATGTACGATTGAGACGATAGCTTCTTTACTTGGCGGTGTCGGCCAGCTTAGCCTCTTCCTCGGCGTCGATGGTGGCCATGTGGTCCAGCATCCGCACCACCTGGCAGCTATAACCCCACTCATTGTCATACCAGGCAATGAGCTTCACGAAGTCGTGGTCCAGCATCAGGCCGGCGCTCTCATCGAAGATGCAGGGGCAGGGGTTGCCGATGAGGTCGGTGGACACCAACTGATCCTTGGTGTAGCCGATGATGCCCTTCATGTTGGTCTCGCTGGCGTGGCGGATCTCGTAGCAGATCTCGGCGTAGCTGGTGGGGCGGGACAGCTTAGCGGTGAGGTCCACCACGGACACATCGGCGGTGGGCACACGGAAAGACATACCCGTCATCTTCCCCTTCAGGGAGGGGATGACCCGGCCCACAGCCTTGGCCGCGCCGGTGGAGGAGGGAATGATGTTGTTGAGGATGGAGCGGCCGGTGCGCCAGTCGCTGCCGCCGCGGGAGTCCACGGCCTTCTGCTTGGCGGTGGAGGCGTGGATGGTGGACATGAGGCTCTGCTCAATGCCGAACACCTCGTGGATCACATAGGCCAGGGGGGCCAGGCAGTTGGTGGTGCAGCTGGCGTTGGAGACCACCTTCATGTCGGGCCGATAGAGCTTGCTGTTGATGCCGTAAACGAAGGTGGGGGTCACCTCGTCCTTGGCCGGAGCGGTGAGGATCACGCGCTTGGCACCGCCCTTGAAGTGGCGGGAGGCCTTCTCGGTGGTGTTGTTGGCGCCGGTACACTCAATGATGTACTCCGCCCCGCACTGGGACCAGGGGATCATGGCGGCGTCGTTCTCGCTGAACACGCGGATCTTGTGGCCGTTCACCACCAGATTGCCGTCCAGATTCTCCACCGTGCCCTCAAAGTTGCGGAACACGGAGTCGTATTTCAGCAGATAGACCATGTAGTCGATGTCGGCCTTGCGCAGGTTGATGCCGCACACATCGAACTTCTCCGGGCTCTTCATCAAAATGCGCAGGATCACGCGGCCAATGCGGCCAAATCCGTTGATGCCAATTTTAATCGCCATAGCAAAAAGTACCTTTCTTCTTCCTCAAAACTTGCCCCGAACCGGGGCCTTTTTCATCTAAAACCATTATATCATGCCCACGCCGTTTGTCTTGTGCAATTTCCAAAAATCATTGACGAAAAAAATCCGAATTGGAGCCTTTGTTTATAGGAATTTCACAAAATTTTCCAAAATCATACCCAAACATTCCATACATTTCAAATGAGTAACCCCGTTTTTTCCATAACCCGGACCCTCCGTAGGGGCGCCCCTCGCGGTCGCCCGCCCCACCAGCTACCAAGCTGTCCGTAGGGGCGGGGTTCTACCCCGCCCGCCCTGTTTCGTACAATCTTTCTTACAAATGCGTAGGGCGGGCTGCCCCCAGCCCGCCGCCGTCAACCACCGCACCATCGCGGCAGCGTGAGAGCACGCCGCCCTACGCACCTCAAGAAAACGCACCGCACCCCATGTAAAAAAACTGTCATTGCGAGGCCAGTGCGCACACTGGCCGTGGGGAGCGAACCGAGCGCTGCCAGTGGCAGAAGAAGCGAGATGAGCGAGTGGCCGCGGTCAAAATTTTAAGCGTTCGCCGTAAGGCAGCGCAAAAATTTTGGGCACCGCAACAGGGCCATCGCGCCCTACGAAATTCTATCGTCAAACAATGCGTAGGGGACGATGCCCACATCGTCCCGCCCCACCGTACCCCTTGTCATGCGTAGGGGCGGACGCCCCTGTCCGCCCGCCCGGCCTTGCACCGACTCCATGCAAAAACCCATGTCATTGCGAAGCCAGTGCGCACACTGGCTGTGGGGAGCGAACCGAGCGCTGCCAGTGGCAGATGAAGCGAGGCGAGCGAGTGGCCGCGGTCAAAATTTCAAGCGCCCGCCGCAAGGCAGCGCAGAAATTTTGGGCACCGCAACAGGGACATCCGTAGCCCCAAAGGCTCCCCTGCGTAAGGGGAGCTGTCACGGCAAAGCCGTGACTGAGGGGTCGACTACCGCACCCCTTGCAACGCCCCAACCCAAAGGCCCCCTTGCCTAAAGGGGGCTGGACAGGTTACAATCCGAAGTGCAACACCCCGAAAATAAGAAGACAATACGCCCTCGAAAGTGTAGAATGTAGTTGCTACTCAAATCCAACACAGAGGTGAGCGTATTGTCCTACACACATTTTACACTAAGCGAGAGAAAATATCTACAAGAACTTTTGGCCCAAGGCCTCAGCTTTCGAAAAATTGCAGCCATTCTGGAGCGCAGCCCCTCCTCGGTCAGCCGCGAGGTGGCCCGCAACCGGGCTCAGTGGAAGCCCCACCGCCCCTCCGACAACCCATTCTGGTACAACCACTGGCGCGCCCAAAGCCTCTACATCCGCCGCCGCAGAGAGAGCCAGCCCATGGCCCTGCGCCCGGGCACGGAGGCCTGGGACTTCATCGTGGCCGGACTGGAAAAATACTGGTCGCCGGAGGCCATCCGTGGCCGTTGGGGCCTGGAATTTCCTGACAGAAAGCCCCTCTGCATCTCCACCATCTACCGTTACATCAGCCTGAAGCGGTTTCCGAAAATCACACGAAAAACCCACCTAAGACGCCGTGGAAAGCGTATTTTGCCCCGAAATTCCAACTATAACAGCATCCAGCCAGACCGCATCATTCCCCAGTGGCCGGAGGAGATTCGCCGGCGCGCCCGCATCGGCGACTGGGAGGGCGACACGGTGTACGGCGGCGTGGGGAAGGGCCTGCTGGTGACCCAGGTGGACCGCAAGAGCCGTTTTTTGAAGGCCCAGCTGCTCCCGAAACGGGACGCAGAGCTGACGAAAAACACCATCTGCCAAATGCTCAAGGATGTGCCGGTGCGGAGCATCAGCCTGGATAACGGATCCGAATTCTCCGAATTTCGGGCCTTGGAAGCGGAGCTGCACACCCTGGTCTATTTCGCAGAGCCCCACAAGCCCTGGCAGCGCGGCACCAACGAAAACACCAACGGCCTGCTGCGTTTTTTCTTCCCGAAAGGTTGTGATTTCCATGCGGTTTCGCAGGATCTTGTAGATCATGTTGTCGATCTTATCAATGCCCGCCCCAGAAAATGCCTCGGCTGGCTCTCCCCATCGGAGTTTTTTCAATCTAAAAGTGTTGCACTTGCTTGACAATCTGCCCTGTCACGGCAAAGCCGTGACTGGGGGATTCTTCACCGCACCCCTTGTGCCGCAAAACGCCTCCGGCGGGGTACTTTCTGTCACCAGCGACAGAAAGTACCCAAAGAACGCCGCCAAAACCCATGGTTTTGGGCAGCGTTTCGAAAATTCTTTTCGCCCCGCTGCCTAAGTTTTTGAAACTTTGAAAAAGTTTCAAAAACTACTGATTTCAATGGTGAGGGACACCCCTCTTGGGTTTCCCTCACACACCCTTCCTTACCGTGGTCGTGAATTCTCCTCTTTTGAGCCTGCGCATATTAAGCACTGTGCTTTCGCATTGTCTCCGGCTCTATCCACCGCGACGCGCTCCGCGCTTGTGCTG
>CAVJNL010000087.1:0-6918 GCA_963650985.1 Clostridium sp. CAG:413 | reverse complement strand
GAGGGCGTATTGTCTTCTTATTTTCGGGGTGTTGCACTTCGGATTGTAACCTGTCCCCCTCCCTTTAGGCAAGGGGGCCTTTGGGGATGGATTGCCATGGAGGCGGGCCATAAACCTTATTCCGGGCGCTCAAACTGGACTTTATAACTGCCCAGGACTTGTTGGCAGGGGATCTTGGCGGCGTTGGGGGCGGTGAGGGGGACTTTGGGATAGGCGGTGCGGGGCGGCGTGGGGATGGCGGGGAGGGTCTTGCCGATGCTCACGCCGTGAGCGTCGTCCGGGGTGTAGCGCCAGCGGAAGGTGCAGTCGCAGAACTCCTTGTCGGCGTCGATCTTCTCGCTGGGGCGCAGAGCGGGGATGCAGCCCAGAAAGAAGCAGCCTGCGTTATCCCTTTCCGCCGGGCAGCCGCCCCGGATGCCCACGCCGGTGAAGGAAATCTCCAGGTGGTCGGGGCGGAAGGTGGTGGCTTTGCCCTCCTGGGTGAAGGGAACCCCGTCCCAGGCGGCGATATTCAGCCAGCCGCGAGTGCCGTCCTTCTCCACCGCCGTGTTCAGCTCCACATAGGCGGTTTTGCCGTCCCGGATCTCCGCGTTGATGCGCAGCACCGGGCGCAGAGACTGGAAGTCCTCGGGCAGCAAGGCCCGGAGCCGGTCTTGTTCCACACCGTAGGCCATA
The DNA here is from genome assembly GCA_963650985.1 of Clostridium sp. CAG:413. Lineage (GTDB taxonomy): Bacteria > Bacillota > Clostridia > Oscillospirales > Oscillospiraceae > Vescimonas. The sequence continues at coordinate 6,243 of CAVJNL010000087.1, read as the reverse complement.
ACAAATTGTTCTATGAGCATAGTCAATTGCCGTCCTTTTCGTTTTGAATCTTCTCCTCCGTTTCCCGGCGGATGGCTTGGCGGAGGGCGGTTAGGTAGGGGGAGAAGGCCACATTGCCCTCGGCGTAGGTGAGGTTCAGGCTGTATTCGTTCTCCGTCCAGGTGGAGAGGTCGGACTCATTGTGCTGGATGACGGCCTCCAGCTTGTCCAGGGCCTTGTAGATTTTAGCTTCCTCGGTTTCCAGGGCCGACATTTCCCGGTACAGCGCGTGCATTTCCTCGCCATAGGGGGCGGGGAGGGAGTCTACCCACTGGTGCAGCAGGCGGTCCTCCCGCTCCTCATCGGCGGCGGTCTTGTCAAAGCTGGGGATGTCGCCGGTGAAGCACTCGCCCAGGTCGTGGATCAGGCACATGCGCAGCACCTTGTCCATGTCCGCCTGGGGGAACTCGTCCCGCAGGAAGAAGGCCATGAGGGCCAGGCGCCAGCTATGCTCGGCCACGCTCTCGTGGCGGCCGCCGGAGGTGTAGCAGTGGCGGGTGGTGTCTTTCAGCTTTTCGGCGGTGTGCAGCACCCGGAGCAGGTCGTCAGGTCTCATAGGGCGTGCTCCTTTTCTTTATTTTCTGTCAGACCGTAGTCTGCCATGGCCTTGCGCAAAATGGCCTCGGGGTCGCAGCCGTCCACATCCAGCATTTCCGCCTTTATAAGCTCCACGGAGGGAATGCCGAAATTCTCCATAGCCATGGCCCGGACCTGGTCGAAGCCGAAGCGGGCGTCGTAGGGGTCGCCGGAGGTGGAGACATAGTAGAGCTTTTCCGCCCGGCACAGGCCCACGGGCTGACCCGATTCGCTGTAACGGGTGACGATGCCGGTGACGAAGATGTTCTCCAAATAGAGCTTCAGCTGGGCGGGGAAGGACAGGTCCCACAGGGGGGCGGACAGGACGATCTGGTCCGCGGCGGCGAACTGCCGGGCGTAGTAAAACATGGGCGCATCAAAGTCTTTTCGGGCCAGCAGGGCGTCCCGCCGGGTAATGCGCCGGGCGGTCATGGGGCGCAGAGGTTCACTAAAGAGCCGCAGCTCCTCGTAAGGGCCCAGCTTTTGCAGCAGGGCCCGGGCCAGGCGATCCGTGCGGGAGTCGGGCCGGGTGCAGGCGTTTATGTACAGCGTCATGGTTTCATACCTCCGTTTTTATAGTTGTATGCGCTCCAGGTCGTCGGGGACATAGAGCCCGCCGGTGAAGTAGGCGCGGCCCTCCCGGGTGTAGAGCTCCTTGCGGCGGGAGAGGTTTTTGTCCTCCGTGTGGTAGAGGACCAGGTTTTTGACCCCCAGCTCCTGGGCCAGGCGGCAGGCGTCGGCCACGGTGGAGTGGTGCTTTTCGTAGGGGTGGAACACATCGGCCTGGCTGTGCAGGCAGAAGGCCTCGTGGAGGAGCCAGGTGCTGCCCCGGACATAGGGCTCCTCGCAGGCGTGGTAAGGCTCATCGCCGCAGCAGGTGAGTTTTTCCCCGCCGCCTAAGTCCATGGAGAAGCCGAACTGGCGGTCCTTGGTGGAGCCGATGTCGAAAAATGTGGTGGGGCGGCCCAGGAGCTGACGGGTCTCGCCGTCCTCCACCGCAACCAGGTGCAGGCCCTTATCCAGGTAGCGCAGGTGGTTTTCCTGGAGGAGGCCCCAGGCCAGGGTACGCAGAAGGTCGATGACCTGGCTGTGGGCGTAGATGGTGGCCTCGCCCTCATAGGTGCCCTGGGCCATGTTTTGGCAGATCAGGCGCATCATCCAGGCGATGCCCAGGATGTGGTCGATGTGCTTGTGGGTGACGAAAATGGTGCGCAGATCCCGCCAGTCGATGTCGGCCTCTTGCAGGCGGCGCAGGAGGGCGTTGCCCCCGCCGCCGTCCACCAGCATTTGGCCCTCGCCGCTGCGGAGGACGAAGCAGGTGTTATAGCACCGGGTGACCATAGCGTTGCCCGTGCCCAGCATGATAAGTTCCATAGGGGTCGTCCTTTCTGAGTCGTTATGAATATTATAACGCGGATAGGCGGAAGGGGCAATAAGAAAATTGCTGTGACGGGGGATGGAAAGAGGAAAGATCAGGGGACGGGGACGGATTGCCACACAAGGAGTACAGTACAAAACCGGCGGGCGGGCGGACAGGGGCGTCCGCCCCTACGGAGGGGACAAGGGGTGCGGTACGGCGGGCGGGGTAGAACCCCGCCCCTACGGATAACATGGTAGTGCGGGGGGCGGGCGACCCTTCCGGCGCTTCGCGCCACCTCACCTTACGCAGGGGAGGCGTTTTTAGGGACGGGGGTTACGGATTGCCACGGGCGCTTCGCGCCTTCGCAATGACACTACATATATAAAAAGTTGCCACGCCGGGGGCTGCGGTCCCCGGCGTGGCGGTTTATGGAGATATGCTCTTGTTTGCTTATCAGATCTTGGTGGAGAGCTTGGTAGCTTCCTTGTAGGGGCGGGCCAGCATGTAGACCATCAGTGCCAAAGCTGCCACGGCGAAGATGAGGCCAATCACATTTGCGCTGCCGGTGAACAGGCCGCCGAACTGATTGATCATCAGGCCGATGAGATAGGCGAAGCCGCACTGATAACCGATGGCGAACCAAGTCCACTTGTGGTTGTTCATCTCCCGCTTGATAGCGCCGATGGCGGCGAAGCAGGGAGCGCACAGCAGGTTGAAGACCAGGAAGCTGTAGCCGCTGATGCCGGTGAAGGCCTGGGCGATGTTTTGGTACACGGTTCCGTCGCCGCCGCCATAGAGGATACCCAGGGTACCCACGATGTTCTCCTTAGCCACCAGGCCGGTGATGGAGGCCACGGTAGCCTGCCAGTTGCCCCAGCCGAGGGGTGCGAAGATCCAGGCGATGGCGCCGCCGATGGCAGCCAGGATGGAGTAGTCGATCTCGCTCTCGTCCAGCATACGGAAGGTGCCGTCCACCCAGCCAAAGTAGGTGGTGAACCACACGAAGATGGTGGAAAGCAGGATGATGGTACCGGCCTTCTTGATGAAGGACCAGCCGCGCTCCCACATGCTGCGAAGGACATTGCCCAGAGTGGGCCAGTGGTAAGCGGGCAGCTCCATAACGAAGGGAGCGGGCTCGCCGGAGAACATCTTGGTCTTCTTCAGCATGATGCCGGAGATGATGATGGCGGCCATGCCGATGAAGTAAGCGGAGGTGGAGACCAAAGCGCTGCCGTTGAACAGAGCGCCGGCGATCATGGCGATGAAGGGCACCTTCGCGCCGCAGGGGATAAAGGTGGTGGTCATAATGGTCATACGGCGATCCCGTTCATTTTCAATGGTACGGGAGGCCATGATGCCGGGCACACCGCAGCCCACGCCAACCAGCATGGGGATGAAGCTCTTGCCGGACAGACCGAACTTGCGGAAGATACGGTCTAGAACGAAGGCAATACGGGCCATGTAGCCGCAGGCCTCCAGGAAGGCCAGCATCAGGAACAGCACCAGCATCTGAGGCACGAAGCCCAGCACGGCGCCGACACCGGCCACGATACCGTCATTGATCAGGCCGCTGAGCCAGTCGGCAGCACCGGCGGACTCCAGAGCGTCGCCCACCAGAACGGGGATGCCGGGGACCCACACACCGTAGTCGGCGGGATCGGGCTCGTCAAAGCCGTTCTCCTCCAGGTAGGCCACAGCGTCCACATAGGTCATCTGGATCACATCGTCCATCTTGTCAGCACCCTCGGGCAGGGCGTTGTAGTAAGCGGTCATGGTGTTGATGGCCAGGGTCTCCTCGTCCTCCACATCCAGCTCGGCGGTGGCGGAATCGGGGATAAAGGCCTTCATCTCAGCCAGGGCGGCGTCCGCGTCGAAGTTCTCAGCCTCGGTGTCCAGACCCAGGAAAGCATCCACAGCCTGGATGGCGGAGGTGTACTCGTCGTTGACCTCGTTATACTCGCCGGAGCCGATGCCCAGCAGGTGCCAGCCGTCGCCGAACACGCCGTCGTTGGCCCAGTCGGTAGCAGGGGCACCCACGGCCACCATGGCGATCCAGTACACCAGGAACATCACAACGGCGAAGATGGGCAGGCCCAGCCAGCGGTTGGTGACGATCTTGTCGATCTTATCGGAGGTAGACAGAGCGCCAACGCTCTTTTTCTTGTAGCAGCCCTTGATGATCTCGGCGATGTAGACATAGCGCTCGCCTGTGATGATGCTCTCGGCGTCGTCGTCCAGCTCTTTCTCGGCGGACTTGATGTCCTCATCAATGTGCGCCATGACATCGGCGGGAATGTTCATCTGGGAGAGGACCTTGTCGTCACGCTCGAAGATCTTGATGGCGTACCAGCGCTGCTGCTCCTCGGGCATGGTATGTACGGCGGCCTCCTCGATGTGAGCAATGGCGTGCTCCACGGGGCCGGAGAAGGTGTGCATGGGGATGGTCTTGGCATTGTGGGCGGCGTTGACGGCCTCCTCGGCAGCCTGCATGACGCCGGTGCCCTTCAGAGCGGAAATCTCCACCACCTTGCAGCCCAGCTCCCGGGCCAGCTCCTGGGTGTTGATGCTGTCGCCGTTCTTCTTCACCACATCCATCATGTTGATGGCCACCACAACAGGGATGCCCAGTTCGGTGAGCTGGGTGGTGAGGTAGAGGTTACGCTCCAGGTTGGTGCCGTCGATGATATTCAGAATGGCATCGGGACGCTCCTTGATCAGATAGTTACGGGCCACCACTTCCTCCAGGGTGTAGGGAGACAGGGAGTAGATGCCGGGCAGGTCCATGATGACCACATCATCGTGCTTCTTCAGCTTACCTTCCTTCTTCTCAACCGTAACGCCGGGCCAGTTACCAACAAACTGATTGGAGCCGGTGAGAGCATTGAAGAGGGTAGTCTTGCCGCAGTTGGGGTTGCCCGCCAATGCGATCTTGATTTGTTTTTCCATTTGACTCTCCTTTCGGTTAGTAAAGCCTAACCAGTACTTAAAAAATTAATGCGGGCCTGAGAGAAACGGCGAAAAAAGCCTCGCAGAGTTTGCGCCCGCAGGCGTAAAAAATCATTTTTCACCGCAACATATGCGTGGGGAAAAATACATCTCAGGCTGCAAGTGTGGAATTTTGCCGCAAGACGGCAAAGTTATGTGCGCAGCAGACTGCAATCCTTTTGGCAGAAAAAACGAAGTTTTTTCGCCGGGGATTTTATTCTACCTCAATCATTTCGATGTCGGCCTTGCGGAGGCTCAACTCGTAGCCGCGCACGGTCACTTCCACGGGGTCGCCCAAAGGGGCTACCTTGCGCACATAGACCTCCACGCCCTTGGTGATGCCCATGTCCATAATGCGGCGCTTGACGGGGCCTTCACCGTGGAGCTTGACCACCTTGGCGGTCTCGCCGATTTTAACATCCTTCAGTGTTTTCATAGTATTTTCTCCTTTTTTATATCATGATTTTTCTTGCCATTTCTTCGCTGATGGCTACCCGGGTCTCCTTGACCTTGACGATGAGGTTGCCATTCATAGAGGCCACCACAGTGGCGGTGCCCCCGGCCACAAAGCCCAAATCCTCCAGGTGCTTGCGGACCTCCGGGCTGCCACCGATGCGGCGAATTATGTTTTCCGAACCCATATCTGCCAGTGCAAGCGGCATCATTGTTATCCCTCCCAAAAGTTTGAGCAAACTAACTGTTAAAAGAAAAAGGTTAACCACCTTTAACTGTTGATAGTTTAATATCTTTAACCCTGTTTGTCAAGACCCTTTGTTCAAAAAATATTAAAAATTAGCAGGGTGTCCAAATCTGTCGCATTGCGGCGAAAAATCATCGTCAACGATGTCAAAAACCCGGGAAGAAGAGGGGGACGGAGAGAGGAAAGTTGAAAGAGGAAAGATGGGGCGTAGGGGCGAACCTCGCGGCCGTCTGACACCCCACGGTTTAGGGGATGGTTGTTGTCATTCTCGCAAAAAGAAACCGCCCTCTCGGGCGGTCGAGCCTGTCGGAAAACCCTTCGGGTTTTTCCGACAAAAGGCTTGCAGTCTGCTGCGCGCATAATTTGTCCGTCTGTGACGGACAAATTCCACACTTGCAGCCTGAGAAGTATTTTCTCTCACGCACATGTCGCGAGAGAAAATGATCCCAATTTTTTGCCGCCTGCGGGCGGCAAACTCTGCGAGGCTTTTTGACGCTCTGACCGCCCTCTCGGGCGGTCAGCTTGTCAAAAAAACAACCCAAACGCCCCCGTTTTTGGTATAATACAGGAAACGGGGGTGTTT
>CAVJNL010000086.1:0-7057 GCA_963650985.1 Clostridium sp. CAG:413 | reverse complement strand
AAGGCAGCCGCTTGAAGCGGCTGCCTGAAATGGTAATGCGGTGTCAAACCTTCAATGCCCCTTTTAGGGGCTACGGTCGTAATAGCCCCTTTTAGGGGCAGGTCAAACCACCAGTTTACTGGTGGTTATGATTTCACTTCACGCGCCGGCGTATTGGCGCTTCAAAAACGACAGGAAATACCGGGCCGCTGTGTTGGCTGCCGGGGGCGATTTTACGGCGGCGCCCAGGCGGCGGGAGACGGGTTGGGACAGGGGGATCACCCGCACCTGGCCCTCGTAGCCTGCCAGGGAAAAGGCCGACAGCACCGACACACCCAGGCCCCCGGCTACCATGGAGAGGATGGCCGCATCGTCCGAGGCCGTCACCTCTACCCTGGCCGCGTCCTGGGGCAGCAGGCGCTCCACATACTGCTCCGGGCAGGAGAGAAACGGCTCCTGCAGCAGCCGATCCAGTGGGACGGTCTTTTCCTCCCACGCGAAGTCCGGCGGCACCACCGCCACCAGGGGCGCGTCCGTCAGGGGCGTCCAGTAAAAGCCCTTGCCGCAGGCCTCGTCCACCAGGGCAATCTGAATATTTTCCTCCTCCAGCTCCGAGGCCAGCTCGTAGCCCCGGACCAGCACATCCACCCGAATTTCCGGGTGGACCTTGCGGAACTTGCGCAGCAGCTCCGGCAGCCGCGCCCGGGCGATGCTGGCAAAGCAGCCGATGCGCAGGGCATTCTCGTGGAGCCGGCCCTGGACCGCCGCCTCCCGCCGCAGGGCGTCACCCGCGTCGATCACCGCCTGCATTAGGGGCAGCAGCTTTTCCCCCTCCTCCGACAGACGCACGCCTTGGCTGCTGCGCACCAGGAGGGTGCAGCTCAGCTCGGCCTCCAGCCGATTCACCATGTGGGTCATGGCCGACTGGGTGTAGCCCAACTGCGCCGTGGCCTTGCCAAAGCTGCCGCACTGCACCGCTGTCAGCAGCGCCCGCAGCTTTTTATCATCCATATTTTGCCTCACTTTCACGCCAATAGACACAGAAAACTCTGTGTATATTTTCCACAAAAATCCCAAAACTATTTCTCAATGTATCACAATTTCATACCCTTTTCAATCCCATGCCTGTTAACATTCTGCCAATTTTTCTTGCTGCTTCATAAAGCATTTTTAGCGCATTAAATTTCCTTCATGACCCGATAGAAAACATTCATTTCCCTTGTCATGAAAAAAATGATACCCTTTATTTACGCCTTGCATGACTGGCAGGGCGGATAGCTCGGAAATTTGAGGAATTTGAGGATTTGAGGAGTCTGTAATGAGTGTAAAAAAGCAAGGCAACTTCCTCCGCGATGTGATCGTGGTGGGCTTCGCGCTGTTTTCCATGTTTTTCGGCGCGGGCAATGTGATTTTCCCGCCCTATTTGGGCATGGAGTCCGGCCAGCAGTGGCTGGCGGGCTTCTCCGCTTACTATATCGCCGACATCGGCCTGGCCCTGCTGGGCATGTTTGCCCTGCTGCGGGTGGGCAGCAGCGAGGCGGTGCTGCACCGGGTGGGCCGGGTGCCCGCAGAAATTCTGATGTGCGCCATTATTTTGTGCATTGGGCCCATGGTGGCCATCCCCCGCACCTCCGCCAGCACCTTTGAAATGGCCATCGCCCCCAACCTGCCCGGCGTGTCCCAGGTGCTGTTTTCCGTTTTGTTCTTTGCGGTGATCCTGGCCCTGTGCATCAAGGAGTCCGCCGTGGTGGACATCGTGGGTAAAATTCTCACGCCGCTACTGCTGGTGGGCCTGTTCGCCATCATTCTCAAGGGCATTTTCAGCCCCCTGGGCGACATCACCGCCGCCCCGCAGATCGCCAATGTCACCGTCACCGGCATTAAGTCCGGCTACCAGACCATGGACGCCCTGGCGGCCCTGCCCTTCGGCATCATCGTGCTGCAAAGCGTCACGGATAAGGGCTACACCGGCGGCAAGTCCAAGCTGCGCATCGTAGGCGGCGGCGCCGTGCTGGCGGGCGTGCTGCTGCTGGCCGTGTATATGGGCCTTACCTACCTGGGCGCCACCGTGTCCAGCCAGTATACCGGCGCCGTAGGCCGTGCCGAGCTCATCATGGCCATCGTGGAGGCCCTCATGGGCAAGGGCGGCATGGTCATCTTCGGCGTGGTGGTGGGCTTGGCCTGCGTCACCACCGCCATCGCCCTCACCAGCTCCGCCGCCGCGTACTTCGCCGAGCTGTGCCGGGGCAAGGTCAATTATAAAGTGTTCGTGGTCATCATCTGCGTGTTCAGCGCCGTGGTGTCCAACCTGGGTCTGGACCGCATCGTGTCCATCGCCGCCCCGGTGCTGGATGTGGTGTATCCCCCGGCCCTGGTGCTGATCCTGATTTCTCTGGTGATCCCCAAGGCCTCCGACTTCGTGAGTCGGGCCGCCACCCTGGGCGCGCTGCTGACCAGCGTGCTGTGTACGGTGCAGCTGTATGTGGGCAAGCTCACCTTTCTGGAGGCCCTGCCCCTGTACGACCTGGGGCTGAGCTGGATCCTTCCCGCTGTTATCTTCGCAGCAGCCGCCGCGCTGCTGAACCCTCTCTTCCGTTCCCACGGCTCCGGCTCCCCGGAACCCCGGAAGGAACACTAACGGTATAGGCCGTTCTCTCTCCTAAGCAAAAGCCGCCCTCGGGCGGCTTTTGCTTTTGCCGGAAAAAATGTAACAGTGCGTAGGGGCGACCCTCGCGGTCGCCCGCCTCCCGCACTCATTGCAACGCATCCGTTGGGGGCGGCGTCCTCAACGACCTGCTTACCGCACTCCTTGAACGCGTCCGTAGGGGACGATGCCCACATCGTCCCGCCGTACCGCACTCATTGCAACGCATCCGTTGGGGGCCGCATCCTCAACGACCCGCTTACCGCACTCCGTGATATGCCTCCGTAGGACGGGGTGCCCTCACCCCGCCGCCGATAACCGACGCACCTCTTGTAATATGTCATTGCGAACCAGTGACCGATGTCACTGGTCAGAGTGTCAAAAAGCCTCGCAGAGTTTGCCGCCTGCAGGCGGCAAAAAATTGGGATCATTTTCTCTCGCGACATGTGCGTGAGAAAATACTTCTCAGGCTGCAAGTGTGGAATTTGTCCGTCACAGACGGACAAAATATGCGCGCAGCAGACTGCAAGCCTTTTGCCGGAAAAACCTGGATGGTTTTTCGACAGGCTCAAGCACCCCCACCGGGGGTGCTTTTCCGCTTATCCTCAACCCAGCTTCTCGCTGGAATCCTTATCCGAATGAATGGTCCCATAAAGGTTCTTGGCGCTGCATCCGGTGCGGCCACCGCCGGCACAGGCGCAGGCGCAGGCACAGGCGCAGCTGCTGGCGCAGGCACAATGGCTGCCGCCGCTGAAGCCGCCGCCCCCAAAGCCGCCGCCGCGTCCACCGCCGCCGAAGCCGCCGCCCCGCTTGTTGTTGCTGCTGCTCTGGGGTGGCCGGGGCCGGGTCTTGGTGCCCACGCTGCCGGGCTGAGGCTTGCCGCCGGGTCCCCGGGGGTACCACAGCCCGTTGACAAACACATACCGCGTGCCAAATCCGCCCGCGTAGCGCCCCACAGAGGCGATCACGGCCAGGATAAAGCAAATCACCGCGATGATGATAATGAAGCCGATAATGGTGGCAACAACATCGCCAAAGGAGCTGCCGCCGTCATAATAGCCGTCGTCATAATAGCCATTATCATAGCCGCCGGGCAGGTTGTCCTTGCTGTACTGGCTGTCCAGCGCCGTAGGCCAATTGTCGTAGGTAACGGCCATAGACAGCTTCTCCCCGTGCCCCATGTCCGTGGCGGTGAGCACATGGTCGCCGCCGGAGCTGTCACCGTCGGAGGCTACGCCGTTGACGCCCGCCGGGTCGTGCCAGGTGAGGGTCATAGACCCCACCCGAATGCCGTCAAACCAGCCGGGGGTGTACTCATAGCGCACGGTGTTGCCGTCCAGGGTGTACATATATTCCTGCACCCAGGAGTAGGAAAAGTCAAAAATTTCGCCCGCCCGGAAATCATGGGTGAAGTCAATATAAACATAGCTGTTGTCGTTTTGAATGTCGGCAATGTCGCCGCTGAGGGCGGTGAGCTCCCGAATGGATCCGTTGGGCAGGCCGATCTTCACGCCGCCCTGCTGGCTGTTGGCGGCGGGCAGGTCCTCCAGGGCCTCCCATTGGAAGCTGACCCGAATGGCGAGACTACCGTCATTGGTGTTGGGCGTCACCTCCACCTGGTAGCTGTGGATGTAGTCATAGTCGCTGGCCCAGGCGGTCTGCACCGCCCCGGGCAGCAGGGCCACCGCCAGGAGCAGGCTCATGAGAAGGGATAAAATTTTCTTTTTCATTGGTCTGCCTCCTTTCGGTTGCCGGTTTGGAGCTGGCATATATGCTCCATTTTGGCGCTTTCAGCCCGAATGGCGGCGCATTGGGGGTTCGCCCAGATGGACTCCCAGGTGTCCGTGAGAATGTTCCCCAGGTTCATGCCCTCCAGCCAGCTCTGGCAGGGGACCACGGTGCCGTCAGGGGTAATAGCCATGTTGCTCAGGCAGGCCCCGCAGGAGGGGATGAGCCGGAGGCCCAGTCCCCGCAGCGTCTCCTCCGTCAGCCAGCCGGGACTGGTGAAGTCCAGCTCCATGTTCAGCTCATGGGCCGTCTCCACGGCGGCGCGGAGGATGTCCTCCAATTCTGTTTCGGAAAGGCGCGTGGATAGGCTCCCGTCCGTGGTAGCCGCCCCGGAGGGGATGAGCCCCGAGCAGGTGGCGTACCGCACGCCCAAAGACGCGGCAAAGCGGAGCGTGCCGGAAAAGTCCCGGTTCAGGCTGCAAAGGGGGGTGTTGATGGACACGATGAGCCCCGCGTCCACGGCGTTCTTGATGCCCGTCACGGTGTCGCCGAAGCCCTCGGCCCCTACCAGGGTGTTGTGCACGGCGGCCTTGTCGCTGTAAAGCGTCACCTGCACACTGTCCAGGCTGGCCTCATACAGGGCCTTGCACAGCTCCGGGGTCAGGCGGCGGCCATTGGTGTTCAGCCGGGTGACGAACCACTGGGCCGCGTTCACCAGCTCCACCAGGTCGCCCCGCAGCGTGGGCTCCCCGCCGGTGAAGGTCACCTGGGGGATGTTGGCCTCCTGAAGCCGCTTCAAAATTTCCTTCCATTGGGCAGTGTCCAGCTCCTTCACCTCGCCCATAGGCTGCCCGGCGGCGTAACAGTGCAGGCACTTCTGGTTGCAGTGCCACAGGCCGTCCCGGGTCATGGCGCTGACCATCAGGTCCATCCGGTGGGGGGCGGACATCTTGCCTGCGTACTCGCCCAAAGACAGCGGCGCCACCTCCACCTCCGGCTCCTCGCCCCGGGCGATGGCCACCAGGGAGCGCAGCAGCGTCCCTATGTCCTCCTGGAGAAGGTCGGCCTTCACGAAGGGATAGACCTTCTTTTTCGTGCCGCGGACGGCCTGCTCCAGCATGGATTCCCAGTCGTCCGCGCTGATCTCCAGCCCGGCGTAGGGCTCCATGCAGTACATAAATTCCGACAGCAGCACCGCCCAGGAGAAGTTCAGCGGCACCAACTGCGCGCCGTTGAGCAGCAGCAGATACGGGTCCTCCGGGGACTGGGAGTGGGGCGGGATCATGTGGATGCGCACCACGCCGGGCCCCGTGGGATCCAGGGTAATATGACGCACGCAGGATAGATTCTTGCGGCGGTAGCTGTTTTCAAACGGGGATAAATGGCTCATAGGAGACCTCCTCTCTTATGCTTACCATCGGTTGACAAGGGCAAACACGCCTGCCAGCGCGCCTTTGCGGCGCTTTTTGTCCTTCTCACCTTGGCGGGCGCCAGCCCGCCTGCGGCTCAAAAGCCAAAAATCGCTCGGAAATCCATCGCTGGCAGGTGCGAAGCAGTTTTGCCGCGCAGAAATGTGTCCAGACAAGGAAAGACCCGCAGGGAATACTTGCTGTATTTCCAAGGGGCTTGACGCAGTATGGGCGCATTTCTGCCCGTCAAAACCGTGTCTGCCCTTGTCAACCGATGGTACTAGTATAGCAACCTCGCGGCAAAATGGCAAGAAAAAAAGGAGCCGCCCCATCAAAGACAGAGCGGCCCAAGCGGGTGGGATATTGGAAAGCTTCCGATGCTTATGATACCGCCCGCCGCCCAATTTGTAAATAGGAGGTTTTGTCGAGAAATGTCGATTCCCGTCGCATACAGACGAATCATTACAATTTTGTTAATTTTTCACAAAAATAAATATATCCCTTTTCAGATTCATAGTGATGTGTTATAATGCAAAAAAGGATGAAGGGAACGAGCTCCCCGACCCTTTTGGTATAGACACAAGCGAAAGGAGCCAAAAACTATGAAGTTCACATTTACCTGCAAGAAAGTGCCCCTGAACGATTCCGTGAAAGACTACGCCGAGAAGAAGATCAGCAAGCTGGATCGGTACTTCCCGGAGGAAGCCGAGGCATTTGTGACCTTCGCCGTGGAGAAGAAGAACCGCTGCGTGGTGGAGCTGACCATTCGCAGCCAGAACGGCACGCTGTTCCGTGCCCAGGAGGAGGACCGCGACGGCGATATGCGCGGCGCCATAGACGAGGCCGTGAATTTCATCGACCGCCGCATCCGCAAGAATAAGACCCGCCTTGCCAAGAACCTGCGGGCCGAGGCCCTGGTGCCGGAGGTCCCGGCGGAGTTCGATGTGGCGGAGGAGTCCGCCTACGACCTGGTGCGCACCAAGCGTTTCACCGTGAAGCCCATGAGCACCGAGGAAGCCATTTTGCAGATGAACCTGCTGGACCACAGCTTCTATGTTTTCCGCAATGTAGAAACGGAGACAGTCAGCGTAGTCTACCGCCGCAACAACGGCGGCTACGGCCTCATCGAAACCGACTGATCAAAAAACCACCACCCCGGGGCGCAAGCCCCGGTTTTTTCATACCTCCGCCCCATGAAAAAATGTCATTGCGAGGGCGCAAAGCGCCCGTGGCAATCCGCACTCCAAAGGCTCCCCTGCGTAAGGGGAGCTGTCACGGCAAAGCCGTGACTGAGGGG
>CAVJNL010000085.1:0-7745 GCA_963650985.1 Clostridium sp. CAG:413 | reverse complement strand
AGTGGCCGCGGTCAAAATTTCAAGCGTCCGCCGCAAGGCAGCGCGGAAATTTTGGACACCGCAACAGGACCATCGGCCCCTACGGAGGGGTGCATGGGGTGCCGGGGTCGACCCCTCAGTCACGGCTTTGCCGTGACAGCTCCCCTTACGCAGGGGAGCCTTTTTTAGGGGACGGATTGCCACGGGCGCGGCGCGCCCTCGCAATGACAGATTTTTATGGGGTTTGGGGTTGTGGCTATTAGACCAAAGGAAGGAGCAAGAAGTCTCCTTCTTACTCCCTTACTCCTCGCTTCACTATATGGGTGGACTCAGCGAAAATATTCCACCACGGAGCCGGCTGCGGCGGCAATGGAGTCCACGATGTTTTCAAAGGCTGTGCCCGCGTCGCTGCGGTACACCACGGCGGTATTGTTGGAGGGCAGCTCCAGATACTCGATCTGGCCGCTGGTGGGCTTCTTCATGCCCGCCTCCTCCGCCACGCGCTTGACGGTGGCCAGGTCAAAGGTCTTTTCATACTGGGTCAGCAGGGCCACATGGCGCTCCTCCAGCGCACTGATCTCCGACTTCATCTCGGAAATATCCGTGTTCACTTGGGTCAGGCGCACATAGCCCATGAGCAGCACCACCACCAGGCCCGCCAGCAGGGCCGCACAGGCCAGCACCAAGGGAGAAGGCTTGGCCACGGGCCGGGCCACAGGCTGACGACGGGGCTGCGGGGCCGGTTCTGCTTGGGGCCGCTCCATGCGCCCGGCATCGTCCAAGGCTCGCTCGCGGGCCAGGGCGTCCAGGTCGTAGGCCAGGGAGCCGTCCGTATATCCATATCTGCGGCGGTCGTATTTCTGCGCCATGATTGCCTCTTCCTTTCTTTGGTGATTCTCTATTTATCTCTCTTTTAGATTTTTTCTGCCACCCGGAGCTTGGCGCTGCGGGCGCGGGGGTTATAGACAAGTTCTGCTTCGCCTGCCGTGATGGGCTTGCGGGCGACCAGCTTCATCTTCGGGGTTTTGCCGCACACGCACACGGGGAAATTGGGCGGGCAGGTGCAGCCGGTGGAGAGCTCTTGCAGGGTCTTTTTAATGATGCGGTCCTCCAGGGAGTGGAAGCTGATGACGGCCAGGCGTCCGCCGGGGCGCAGGGCGTCGGAGGCGGCTTGCAGCATGGGGGGCAGCTCGCCCAGCTCGTCGTTGACGGCGATGCGGATAGCCTGGAAGCTGCGCTTGGCCGGGTGCTGCTTTTCCCGCAGAGCGGCGGGGGGCATGGCGGAACGGATGATGTCCACCAGCTGGCCGGTAGTCTCGATGGGGTGTTCCTGGCGGCGGCGCACGATGGCCTTGGCGATGGCCGGGGCATAGCGCTCCTCGCCGTATTCAAAGAGGATACGGCGCAGGTCCTCGTAGCTCCAGCCGTTGACCGCCTCCCGGGCGGTGAGGGCCGCCGTGCGGTCCATGCGCATATCCAGGGGGGCATCGTGCATGTAGGAGAAGCCGCGCTGGGCTTCGTCCAACTGGGGCGAGGACACGCCCAGGTCGAAGAGCATGCCGTCTACGCCGGGTATATCCAGCTCCCGCAGGACTTCGGCGATGCGGCTGAAATTGCTGTGTACAAGGGTCACGCGGTCTAAGTAGTCGGTCAGGCGGATCTTGGCGGCCTCAATGGCGGTTTCGTCACGGTCCAAACAGATCAGGCGGCCATTTCCGCTGAGTTTTTTCACGATCTCCAGGGAGTGGCCGGCGCGGCCCAGGGTACCGTCTACATAGATGCCGTCGGGCTTAATATTGAGGGCGGTCAGGCACTCGTCCAGCAGGACGGGCTTGTGGCCGAAGGCCTGGTCAGAGGCGGCGTTGCGGTCAAATCCCATGGCTTACAGACCCATCTCTTCCATGGCGCGCTCCAGGGAGCCGCTCTCCAGGGCCAGGGACTCCTCGCGGGCCCAGCGGTCGGCGTTCCAAATCTCGGCGCGGTCGAAGCTGCCGATGACCACCACTTCTTTTTTCAGGTCCGCATATTCCCGCAGCTTGGCGGGAATGAGGATGCGGCCCTGGGCATCGGGCTCGCAGTCCACGGCGTTGGCCGAGAGGGCGCGCAGGGACTTGCCCTTACTGTAAGGCAGCTCGTGAAACTTGGCCATAAAATCGTCCCAAGTCTCGTTGGGGTAGATGGTGAGGCAGTGGTCGGGGCCGATAGTGACATGGAAAGTCTCGCCCAGCTCCTCCCGGAGTTTGGCAGGGATGAACAGCCGCCCCTTGGCGTCGATATTGTGTGCGTATTGGCCGGTCACGGCTGCCCCTCCTTTCCTGGGTTTTTGTGGGAATCTGTGGGATTATCCCCCACAAATGTGGGTACAACCTCCACAACGCCCCACTTCTATGGTTACAGTATAGTAAATCAGGCGGACAATTGCAAGGATATTTTTTTTCTAAAATGGAACATATTTCCTGAAGAAAGCGGGCAAATTCTTCGGTTTATGCAAAAATTAGAACAGTTGTTTCTTTCTCGGAGGGCATAAAAAAACACCACCCACTACATATAGTGGGCGGTGTGGAAATTAGACGCGATATATAGTTTTATGATAAGAGGGTAGATTTTACGGGTTCGACAATTTGTGCGTTTCTACGAAATTTTATCGCTTTTTTTGTCAGTTTTCTCCGTTCTCCTGAGGCTTCTCCTCCGAGGTGGGGGCGGAGCCGCTGCGGATCTGCTGCATTTGCTCGTTGGAGGCAGCCCGGAAGCGGACACGGGACTGGCGTACCTCGTCCAGGGCCATCTGAATGGCCTCCTCGGTACGGCGCAGGGCATCCTCGGTGTAGGAATTGGCCACGCGGTAGAGCTCGTTTGTGCGCTCCTCGGCCCGGTGAATGATCTCAGAGGACTTCATGCGGGCGCACTGGAGGGTCTCGCTCTCGGAGACGATAGTTTTGGCGTCCAGCTCGGCTTGGCGGAGCATCTTCTCCACCTCTTTTTTGGCGGAGGCGATATACTCGTCCCGGGCGCGGATCAGCTCTTGGGCCTTCTTGATCTCCAGAGGCATGCGGCTGCGGATCTCCGTGAGGATGTCCAGGGCCTCGTCGCGGTTGATGGTGCATTTTTCGGCGCTAAAGGGGGCGCTCTTGGCTTCGTCGATCATGCCGTAGAGCATATCCAGCAGGCGCTGCAGGTCTTTTTCTTCCATAATGTTTCCTCCCCGATTCAGTTTATTTTCTGTTGCAGCTCCTCCGCCACGGGCAGAGGAACATATTTTTCAAGCGGTTGGCCGTAGCGGATCATCTCGCGGACCATGGTGGAGCTGAAGTGCTGGTACTCGGTGCTGGCGGGCAGGAATACCGTCTCCAGGTCGGGCCAAATGCCCCGGTTGATGGCGGCCATTTGGTACTCCACGTCGAAGTCGGTGGCGTTGCGCAGGCCCTTGACGATGACGCGGGCGTCTTTTTTGCGGGCGTAGTCGGCCAGGAGGCCCCGGAACAACTCTGCCTCTACATTGGGCAGGTCCGCCACGGAACGGTGCAGCAGCTCCAGGCGCTTTTCCGCCGGGAACATGTGAGACTTCTTATCGCAGTTGTCCATCACGCACACGAAAACCTTGTCGAAGCACTGGGCGGCGCGGCGAATGATGTCCAGATGTCCCAGCGTGATGGGGTCGAAGCTGCCGGGATAGATGGCTATTTTCATGGAGTCAATCCTCGTTTCTGTTGTATACAGTGAGTTTTATTTTGCCGTAACGATACTCTCTGTATATCGAATAGGGGCCGCTGAGCGGGGGCAGGGTCTTATTTGCCGCGCTTTCCGCCACAATTATACCATGTCTGCGGCAAATGTCAAACCTTGCGATCTCCTCCAGGGCCTGCTCTAAAAGGCCGGAGGCGTAGGGGGGGTCCAGGAAGATCAGGTCGAACTTCTCGCCGGACTTTAGGTAGCTCATGGCATCGCCGTTTACCACCCGGGCGCGGTCAGCGAGGCCGCAGACCTCCAGGTTCTCGCGGATGGCCTGGAGGGCGTCCTTGCGGCGCTCCACGAAAACGGCGCTGTCGGCGCCACGGCTCAGGGCCTCGATGCCCAGCTGGCCGGTACCGGCGAACAGGTCCAGGACCCGGCGGCCCTCAATATCGAACTGGATGATAGAGAAGAGGGCTTCCTTCACCTTACCCGTGGTGGGGCGGGTCTCCAGGCCCTCCAGCTCCTTTAACCGTCTGCCGCGGGCAGACCCTGTGATGACTCTCATAGCGTTACAGGCGGGGGTCGAAGTCCTGGAAAATCACAAGATTTCCCGCAGACTCCGCCGCGCGCATCTCCTCTTTTGTGATGATGGTCCAGTTGACCTCCTGGACATGGTAGAACCAGCGGCACCAGCGCAGGCAGAAATTATCCCGGTCGGAAAAGCGATAGGCGATGAAATCGGGCTTGGCCAGGCAGTTGGTCAGCAGATTGCCTAGAGCCCAAAGCAAGGGCTTGGGCATATTGCCGCCGTCGCCGTGGCGGAGGAAGTTTTCGCTGAGCTGGCCCCGGACGATCTCCGGGCGGTTCTTTTTCAGCCACCGAATGCAGCGGGGGTCAAAGGACTCGACGCAGTAGAGCACCTTATATTTATCCAGCATGGCGCAGGCGGCGGCGGCCAGGGCATCGTGGTCCCCCCGCTCCGCCTTCAGCTCCACCACCAGCGGAAGGCCGCTCTCCTCGAACAGGGGCAGCACCTCCTCCAGGAGGGGAATTTGCTCGTCGGTGCCCTCCAGGCGGTACTGCTTTAGCTCCTGGGCCGTCAGGTCCTCCACCAGGACATCGGCCCCGGCGGTGCGCAATAAGCTGGCGTCGTGGATAACGGCCAGGCTGCCGTCCTTCATGAGATGCACATCCAGCTCCACGCCGAAGCCGCGGCGGATGGCCTCTTTATAGGCTAGAAGGGAGTTCTCCGGAGCCAGGTCTTTGCCGTGGTAGCCCCGGTGGGCGTAGCGGTACTTTCGCAGCATTTTCCAGTAGGAATGGCCCCGGCGGCAGACCGTCAGCAGGGCGAATATCTCTGTCAGTATCAGCAGGATAAGGATGATCAAAATAACGGTCCACATATCAGTTATCCATATCCTCCAATGCGTCCAGGCCCTTCTTGGCCTTGGGGCGGCTGTCGCCGTGGTGGACGAAGTGCATGGTCACCAGGGCCAGGGCAGAGAACACCGCCGCGTAGGGGAACAGGACGGTCATGCCCATCTTATCCATCAGCAGGCCCGAGAGCATGGGCGTTGCCACCTGGGCGGCCATGGAGGCGGTGTAATACAGGCCCGTGTAGCGGCCCACATCCTGCTCGGAGCACATCTCCACCACCATGGGGAAGGAGTTGACATTGATGGTGGCCCAGGCGATGCCCGCCAGGGCGAACATGGCGTTCATGAGCATGGCGGGGCTGTTATCCCTCAGGAAAGCCGCCACGCCGAAGGCCGTAGCCAGCATGATCACGCCGGCGCAGATGGTCTTTTTTCGGCCCACCTTGGAGGCGATCATGCCCACGGGCAGGTAGGAGATGATGGCCGCCGCCTGGGCGATGATGAGGGTGAGGTTGTAGTCCTTATGGAGAATGTTGCTGGCGTAGACGGAGTATTTGCTGGTGACGGCGTTATAGCCGAAGAACCAGAGGACGATGGACAGGAGAATGAAGATCATGGACTTCTTCTCCTCCGGGGACAGGCCGCTCTTGGCGGCGGGCTGCACTTCGGCCTCGTGGGTCTCCGTACCGTCGTCGGTCTCCACCGTCTCGGGCTTGTCCTCCAGGCCGTAGCGCACGGAGTCCTGGACCATCTGGGCGGCCCACTCCGGCTCGCGGACGGTGAGCAGGAAGATCACCAGGGCCGTGAGCATAATGGCGGCGATGACGGCGAAATAGCCGGTGTAGCTCATGAGGGAGTTGCGCACGGAGGCGGTGGCAAAGACCATGCCCAGCACCAGGACCAATATGCCGCCGGCGGAGCCCATGAGGTTGATGACGGCGTTGGCCTTACTGCGCAGGGGCTTCACGGTGACATCGGGCATCAGCGCCACCGCCGGGGAGCGGAAGGTAGCCATGCTCACCAGCACCACCAGCAGCAGGGCGATGAAGAAAACGAGGGTGGTGGGGCTTTCCGCCGTGGTCTGCCAGGCATACGCCTGCCGGGCGGGGACCACATAATTGGTATAGTCGGGATTGGTGAGGGTCTTGTCGCCCTCCTGGATCTGGCTGCGGATGGCGGAGAACTCCTCCTGGGTGAACTGCTCGCCCAGGGTGAACTTCGCTCCGTCGGGGGTGAGGAGGGTCTCGTCCTTCTCCTTTTCATAGATGGTCACCAGGGCGGCGGGGTCGTCGATGGTGGAGACATCTTTAATATTATTCAGCTGGGCCAGGTCCACGAAGCTCAGGCCCACCAGGGCCACGGCGGCGATGAGGGTGCCCACCACGATGAAGGGGGTGCGGCGGCCCTTTTTGCTGTGGCTGCGGTCGGAAATGGCGCCGAACAGGGGCAGCAGGAACAGGGCCAGGACATTATCCAGGGCCATGATGACGCCGGACCAGGTCTGGGACATACCGAATTTATTGGTGAGGATCAGGGGGATGGTGTTGTCGTAGGCCTGCCAGAAGGCACAGATCAGGAAAAAGGCAAAGCCCACCAGAATCGTCCGCTTGTAGTTTAACTTCATGGTTTTTCCTCCAATTCTTGCAGCAAAGCTGCAATATCGCGGCGCACCCAGGTGGGATGGACGCCGTAGGTTTCTATATCCGCCTCCGTGCCCTCGCCGGAGAGGACGAACACGGTGTCGATGCCCGCATTCACGCCGCAGGCGATGTCCGTGTAGAGCCGGTCGCCCAGGAGCACCGTCTGGGCGGGGGTAAAGCCGGTGCGGGCCATGGCGAGCAGGGCCATATCCGGCTGGGGCTTACCCAAGAAGCGGGGGGTGCGGCCCGTGGCGGTTGTGAGCATGCAGCAAACGCTGCCGCAGTCGGGGACGGAGCCGTACCAGGTGGGGCAGACCCAATCCGGGTTGGTGGCCCAGAACTCGGCCCCGCGATTGAGTAGAATGCAGGCGTCCTCCAGCTTTTGGAAGGTCAGCTCCCGGTCGAAGCCGCAGAGGAGAAGGTCTACATCCGGATCGGGCTTGTCCGTGACAGGGATGCCCGCGCTTTGGAGCTGGGCGTAAAAGGAGCGGGTGCCGAAGACATAGCATTTCTTTCCGGGGCGCTCTTTTTGCAGGGCGGCGATGGTGACATCCACGGAGGTGAGGTAGTCGGACTTGTCCGTTTCGATACCCAGGCGGCGCATTTTTTCGATATAGCCCTCCACGCCCCGGGAGGAATTGTTGGTGAGGAAAAGGTAGCGGCCACCCATCCGGCGGATGGTTTGCAGGAAGGGGATAACGCCGTCGAAGAGGCGGTCGTCTAAGTAGATGGTGCCGTCCATATCCAGGAGAAAGAGGCGTTTTTCGCGGAGAGTGGGCATGGGGTCCCCCCTTTTCACATAAATACGATGTTATCATAGCACAAAGCCGCCTTGCAAGCAAGCAAAACGGCTTTGGGGGTGGAAAAAATTGTGGGGGCAAGGTGCAAGGGGGTGCGGTACAGCGGGCGGACAGGGGCATCCGCCCCTACGGATGACATGAGAGTCTGTGCAAGTCCGGGGCGGCGGGGTGAGGGCACCCCGCCCTACGCATTTCAAGAGGTGCAGGAATACGGGTCATCGGGGACGCCGGCCCCTACGGATGCGTTGCAAGAAGTGCGGGGGGGGGGGGGGGGGGGG